>DATAHE010000402.1:0-6120 GCA_036263355.1 Steroidobacteraceae bacterium
TCCCACTTTGGCTTCTGAGGCTTCTGGGACTTTTGTGGCTTGGCTCTGACTGGGGATGGGGCAGGTGTTACACCAAAGGTTGGCGTTGAAGGTGCTGTGCCTGCCTCGCGACGTTCAACCAGGTTAACGACTTTGCTTTCAGCGGCAGGCTCCGGCGTTTTTGGTTCGATAAAGCGCTCGTACTCGGCAACGCCAACGCGTGTAATGGTGGGTGCCGGGAAGAACGTTTTCAGATAACCAGCCACGGCATCTGCGGAGACCTCTTCTTTGAAGAATCCAAGACGCAGAGAGTGTTTGAGTTTGCCATCTTCGCAATTCATCGCTACCGAATACACTCGATAGGCTGCGAAGATGTCGAGACGCGGCATGGCATCCAGATTGAATGATTGCTCGGACACCGCGAGTTGCACAGAGAACCACTTTGGCTGATTCGCATCTTCCATTTCCGCGACGGAAATGGTGCGAATGGTCATTGTGGTGTCGAGAATCGGCACGTAGTCGTCGCTGTTCTTTGCAGCGGGCTTTGGCGGTTCTGCTTTTGCAATGACAGGCACCGCAGGTTGAGCAGGTGCTGGTTTTGCAACTGGTGCACTCGCCGCGATCTTTGGAGCCGGTGCCTGTGCAGGTGTTTGAGCAGCTGCCGGTGTGGCAATAGGCGCTGACTTTTGTGGCACTGGCGGCGCACTTTTTGCTGCGATAACGGGCACAGCAGGTGCAGGTGATTTTACTGCGGGCACAGGTGTTGACGTCACTGCTGATGCCGCAGGTTTCGCCGGTGCAGTTGCTTTCGCAACGGGTTTGCCAATCGGCAAGCTGGGCGCCGCAGATTTTGGCTTGGCAGCAGGCGGTGTTGCTGCAGCCTTGTTCAATGGTGATTGCAGATGCACCCACTGCGGATCAACGAATTTAGGGGGGCTTGGAACTAATGTGGGTGCCAGCTCGAGATCGGTATCCGGCAGATTGACACCACGTGCAACATGAAACGGTTGATGAGCCGTCATCGTGAAAGGTGTATTTCGTTCCTTGGTCGACTCTACAGCAGCTGGCGGATCAAGTAGCGACATCGCTGCGGCAGGTTTTGCAGATTCAATGCCAGGCTTTGGCGTCGCATTGACGATGGGTTCTACTTTAGGTGCTGGCTGTTTTGCAGCCGCAACTGTGGGTGCGCTTTGTGCTGGCGCAGCAGGTTTAACAACTACAGGTGCGGCAGGTTTGGTTTGCGCTGGAGAAGCAGCTACGGGTCCTTGTACTGGTGGTTTAGCTTCAGAAGGCGTGTTAGTTGGACGTGCCTCGAAGCGACCAGTGATCAACGGATCGCCGTTATAACGCATGTCTTCAGCGCCAGCGCGACTGGTGAACGCAGCAGGATACATGGAGCGTAGCGAAGCCAGGGCAATCTCTGCATCGGCTTCGGAATTAAAAAAGCCCAGACGCAGACGATAGCGATGACGGCCGTCTTCTACGCGGTTTAGCTGGTACAGGCGGTGATTTTCATAGCCCTTCAGCGAGCGTGGCACCGACGGCATCGGTGTCATGGAGGCGCACAGGTTGATAACGTAAACATCCGTTGCCGACATGATGGCTGCCGAATTTTGAAGGGTACTTGTTCCGCGCGTCACATCAATCATGCTCTTCCCCAACACAAAATCACTTCACAACAATCCACACAACGTGCGGTCGTCAGTTTTGACAGAAGGAAACCCAGGATGGCTTTGTTGCTACGTGACCCGATGACTTAGTTTTTCTGATGGATTAAATCCAAATGTCATCTTGGTCAGGTGCATCGCTTATCGCGATGAACATGACGTGGCAACCCCGCTGTCATAGGTAAACCTTTAGACCGGTAGCTTTGCGTCCTCGTCTTTCAACGAGTTTGCCTTTGCACTCGGAACGGATTGTTCTTTATTACAGCCGGACAAGTCAAGCAACTTTGTCTGCCTGCGGCGACTATTTCGGAAGCCATTTAACCTAAGTAGCCAATCGTTCCACATAGCAGGATTCAAATCAATTTTTCCGTATTTTGACGCCGGACATAACTTCACCGCGTTTAAAGAAAAGCGGGATCATTTTGATGGCAATTGTCCTAGCTTGCGCAAAGTAAAATCACACCGTCGTTAGAAGAAAATGGTGAGTACGTAATGTAGTAAATCGCCATGGTCATTTTAATGTTTGTTAAGCGGTGGACTACAGCGAATGTCGCATCTTGATTGTTGCTGAACAGCAAGCTGGCAATCGGATGCTCGCAGTCCGTGTGCGACACGATAACGTCATGAAAGTACACAAAAATGAGAGCCAATGTGATAGCTTAAGTAAAGTGATGTTAAGTGCTCGGTTCGTATTCCTATAAACACAAGTAAGCTGACTTGACTCCATCCATTACACCAACTGAAACCGTTGTTGCGTTCGTCGGGCGCTGTTTGCGTGGCCCCGTAAACAAACCGGTGACAGTGCGGGATTTTGCAGCTTTCCAGCGAATATTCGGCGGTTTGTGGCCGCAGAGTTCTTTGTCCTACGCGGTTGAACATTTCTTCGATCACGGTGGTCGTTGCGCAGTGGTTGTGCGTGTCAGCAATGGCGGCGCGCCACCGACGCTCACACTGAAATGCGCTGATGAAACACTCACGCTCGAATCGCGTGTGCCGGGCAGCTGCGAATTTCTGCGCGCATCAGTCGACTACGACAACATTCCTTCGATCCAGAGCGATTGTTTTAATCTGGTGATTCAGCGAGTGCGTGAACCTCATTCGGAATTTATCGAAGAGCAGGAAACCTATCGCCGTATTTCCACCAGCTCCGAGACACAGCGATTCATTGGCAAAGAGCTGGAAAACTCCTCGCTGGTAAAAATTGTCGGTGCAGTGCCAGCGCAACGACCTGATGCCACCAAAGCACATGGTGGCCGCGCCATCGCCAGCTACGTTCATTCCAATCACGATGGCACTGATGGTGGCCCGTTGTCGGATTACGATCTGGTGGGATCTGCAACAATGCACACCGGCTTGTTTGCGCTGTTGCAAGTGGAACATCTGGACTATTTGTATCTGCCACCACTGCGGCGTGATCGCGATGTCGGAGCCAGTGCTTTGCTTGCGGCAACCCAGTTTTGCAGCAAGCGGCATGCGATGCTGATTGTTGATCCACCACTGCGCTGGAATTCAACGGAGATGGCTTTAAAAGAAGTCAGAGACTTTTATTTCAATTGCGACCAGGCGCTGATGTTCTTTCCACGCATCATGACGTTGAATCGCCAGACAGGGCATTACGAATGTTTCGGTAATGGTGGTGCGGTGGCCGGGTTGCTTGCACGTGCCGAAGAAACCTGCCCTCCTTGGGCGATGAATCAGGGCGAGCCGGACCTGGTGTTGCGTCACGGCGTTCGTTTGCAGGTTGAATTGAACGAACAGGAGCGTTGGCGACTGGCTAATCACGGAATCAACGGACTGCAATTGCGTCGTAATAATCCAATAATCAAGGCCGTGCGGCGCACACTGGCGGGCGGTGTACACGCTTCGGCAGACTTCGGCTATGTTCGTTCTCGGCGTTTTGTGCTGCATATTCTCGATAATCTTGAGCGCTCAACACGCTGGGTAATGTTGTCCACTCCTAATCGGTCCATGTGGTCACGATTGCTGCGGCAGGTTACGGAGTACATGCAAGGTCTGGTGAATGTCGGCGCCTTTCCCGAAACGCATATGGGGCGAGAGTTTTTTGTGGTGTGCGATGAACGTATTAATCCCGTTGTTGTACCGGTAAATGGATCTGTAGTGAGCAATGCGATTCCCGAGATCAATATCCTGGTTGGCTTTGCGTCATGGCATGCCGAGCAGTATCACACCTATGTGATCACGCATTCGGTGGCGGGCAGTCACACACGCGCCGTCGCTGTAAACTGTTATCAGGCCTCTGGTGACTTTTCAGATGCGGAACAAACGCTTCCATTGATGGCATTGAGATAAATGAAACAACCACTGATTATTTTCTCGCACGGCAAGGATAGTGAGCCATGGGGCGCAAAAATTAAGGCGCTTGCGAGTGTCGCGCGCGATGCAGGGTATCAGGCAGAATCAGTGGATTATCGCGGTATGGATGATCCACGCCAGCGCGTTACTGCGTTACTGGAGTTTGCGAAACCACTCAACGCCAGACCAGTGCTGGTTGGTTCCAGTCTCGGCGGGCATGTTGCCACTGCAGCCTCGATCGAATTGCAGGCCACCGGTCTGTTTCTGATGGCACCCGCTTTCTATATGCCGGGTTATGAGCAGTACACGCCCAAGCCTGCGGGCTGTCCCATCACCATCATTCACGGCTGGAACGATGATATTGTGCCCGTGGATAACAGCATTCGTTATGCGCGTGAACAGCGTGCCACGCTACACGTCATCGATTCCGATCACCGCATGACGGCACAGATTGATATGATAGCGGCCTGTTTCAATTTGTTTCTGCGCAATCTGGCCTGAGTTATTCAGCCAGGACTTTTCAAGCGCAGTATGGAGAGGTCTTATGCGCAAGCTGGTGTTGATGATGGTAAGTCTTCTTGTTGGGGTCGTGGCTCTGTCGGCCTGCGGTCACAAGCAGGAAGCCGCCAAACCCATGGATGCGAAAGACACGGTATTTGGTGATGATATTCGCGCTCTTGAAAAAGCCAAGACCGTTCAGGACACATTGAACAAGGACAAGGCCAATACCGACAAGGCTATTGATACCGCCAGCGACGCCAAGCTGCCACTCTCCACAGACTGATTCTTAATTAAAAGAACTCAAACTCGCGTGATTACCGGACCATTGATGTCGGTGGCAATTCGGGGCTGGGTGCGTCTGTGGGCGCGCCCTCGCTTCATGCCGGAAAATTTTCACGAGAGCGTCATCAACAAAGCGCCACGACGTTTCTGCTTTGTGATGGCAACAGATGCAGCAGTGGACTACTCGGCATTACAGCAACTGCTGGAACGTGAGCCCTGGCATTCTGTTGTTCATTCCGGCACGAATTCCGGCAGTAGTGATCAAATTATTTGTCTGCAACGCTGGGCGGGATTTCTGCGTAACCGACTTGATCATCGATTGCCAGACAATCTGCGCCAACTCGTTGCCGAGCAATATTCAAAATCGCAGAGTGACGAAGACGACATTGAGTTGGTTCCTGTCTGCGTATTCTGGGGCCGCGCGCCAGACAAGGAATCATCCTGGCTGAGGTTACCCTTCGCCTCCACTTGGAGTGATGACGCCGGCTTTATCAAGCGCATGTTGTCGGTCATGTTCAATGGTCGCCAGTTGGTACTCCAATTCGGTGAACCTGTTTCGTTACGCAGCTTGTTTACCGACGCGACTGATGCGGCGCATGCGGCACGACGCGTTGCGCGTGTTTGCCGCGGCATTCTGCATCGTCAGCGAGCGGCAGTGATTGGTCCCGAAGTAGCCAGTCGCAGCAACATTGTTGCTCAAGTATTGCGTGCGCAACCTGTTCGTCAGGCAATGCGCAACGAAATGAAGTCAAAGGGAGTGACTCGTGAACAGGCGATGAAGGCTGCAGAAGCCTGTGTGCATGAAATTGCCGCCAACTATTCACACACCACGGTCAATATTCTTGCAAGACTCTTCACTCGCGTGTGGAACCGCTTATATGACGGCGTTGAGTTGCATCATCTGGAAAACCTGCGCGCGGTGATTGAAAACAATGAAGTGGTGTATGTGCCTTGTCATCGCAGTCATATGGATTATCTGCTGCTGTCGCATACCATTTACCAGAAGGGCTATGCGATCCCGCATATTGCTGCTGGCATCAATCTCAACATCCCGATTATCGGGCGCATCTTGCGCGGCGGTGGCGCCTTCTTTATCCGCCGCAGTTTTGCGGGCAATCCGCTATACGCCGCAGTGTTCACGCGATATCTGGGTGTGATGATGGCGCGCGGACACTCCGTTGAATATTTCATCGAAGGTGGACGCAGTCGTACGGGAAGATTGCTGCAGCCAAAAACCGGTGCGATCACGATGACGGTGCGCAGCTTTCTGCGTGACCCGGAAAGGCCTGTTGTGTTTGTGCCCGTGTACTTTGGCTATGAACGGCTGGTGGAAGGCAAAACTTATATCGGCGAGCTGTCCGGTAAACCGAAGAAGAAG
>DATAHE010000403.1:0-7152 GCA_036263355.1 Steroidobacteraceae bacterium
CGCGATCAGCGCCAGATGTTGTGCGATGTGTTCACCATTGGGCAATTGCATGGCCGAATACAATGCCAATGCCAGGGTTTGTGTTTCACCACTGACATTACCGGCAAAAGTAATCACTGCGCCAAACTCACCGAGGCTCGCGGAAAAAGCAGTCACGGCGCCAGCGATAATCCCGGGCAATATCAAAGGCAGTACAATGGAGAAGAAGCGATCAATTCGTGTCGCGCCCAATGTGCGCGCTGCATCAAGCAGTCCATGGTCAATGCCTTCGAGTGAAATGCGAATGGTGCGCACCATCAACGGGAATGACATGATGGCGGTTGCCAGTGCAGCACCATTACGTGTAAACGGCAGGCGAATATCAAAGTATTGGAACAACCATTGACCGATGATGCCATGCGTTCCGAACGTGAGTAACAGGAGATAGCCAATAACAACGGGTGGTAACACGAGTGGCAAGTGAACCAGCGTATCGATAGCCAGTCGACCCACGAAACGTTGCGTTAATAGCCAAGCAATAATAATGGCGAAAGGCAGGCTGATTAACACACTGCGTGTCGCGACGCTCAAGCTAAGTTGCAATGCCTGGAGTTCGATGTCGGTCATACAACCTTCCAAGCCCCCTCTCCCTTGATCGGAGAGTCTAGTCCAATTACCTCTCCCTCGATGGGAGAGGGTAAAGGAGAGGGTGGCAAGCATTGAACATGATGCATGACTGAAGAACCCCTCTCTGTCTCTCTCGCAAGGAGAGAGACCTCACATCAGACGTTGATAATTTGCTCTGCTGCCGATGTGTGAATTAACGAACCAGAATCTCTACTTCTTCTTGCCTTCAGTCTGTTTTGCAACAGCCTCTGCTGCAGCCTTGATCGCATCCTGATCACCTAAGAAACGACGCGGTGCTTTCGGATGCAGCGCTTCATCCAGTTCGTAATAGATTGGCACGCCGGTGGGAATATTGAATTCGACGATGTCAGCATCAGACATGCCATCCAGCATCTTCACCAGTGCACGCAAGCTATTGCCGTGAGCAGTGACCAGTACATTCTTGCCGCGCTTTAAGTCTGGTGCAATCTTGTCGGTCCAGAAAGGAATGACGCGAGCCAGTGTATCTTTCAACGATTCAGTCGAAGGCAGTGCATCGGGTGGCAGTGAAGCGTAACGCTTGTCGAATATCGGATGACGCTTGTCACTGGTATCTAGTGCAGGAGGTGGAATGTCATAGCTGCGACGCCAGATTTTTACTTGATCAGCGCCATGCTTCTCAACAGTCTGCGCCTTGTCCAGTCCCTGTAATGCGCCGTAGTGACGTTCATTCAAACGCCATGAACGTTCCACCGGCAACCACATCTGATCCATTTCATCGAGAATGGTCCACAAGGTGCGAATCGCACGCTTCAGCACAGAGGTGTATGCAACATCAAAATGAAAACCTTCTGCCTTCAGCAGACGACCGGCTTCGCGAGCTTCACCGCGACCTTTTTCCGACAGTTCCACATCGGTCCAGCCGGTAAACAGATTCGCGACATTCCATTCGCTCTCGCCATGACGCACCAGAACTAATTTGCCAACCACTTGAACACCCTATGCTTGAAAAAACGGTGCGCAGTTATACCAAACTGTGTGGCATAACCAAAGTGGATTGGGGCTCTAAACGGGGTTTTGCTGCGTTTTCGCGGTCGCATTACTACGCTGGGTTTCGCGCCAGACCAAAATGATCACAATTGATGCAAGCACCACAGACGAACCGATGGTGCCGAAACCCAGTCCGCCGTTGTCCCGTGGTTTGGTCAACAGGTCGCCGAATGTGGCGCCGAAAGGCCGTGTCAGTATGAAAGCAATCCAAAACAGCGCAATACGACTGATCTTTGAATAATAGAAGGCGAGTGCGATGCCAATAAGTGAAGTCCCAATCAGTGCTGCGCCACCGAGAAAGCCCAGGCCAGAATCATCGGCCAGAAAGTCACCCAGCGCTGTACCCAGCGTGTTGGAAAGCAAAATCGTGATCCAGTAAAAAAGTTCAGCTCGGGTTGTTTGAATATTGCTGACCGACAATGATTTCTGGCTGTAGTGCCAGATGCCAAGCGTGATGAGCAGCAAGGTTATCAGCAACAATGAACCCGTTGCATAACCAAGCTGCATGGTGCGGTCCATAAAGTCCGACATGGTGGTGCCCGCAGTGCTGGTGGTGAGAATGACAGCCCAGTACAGCGCAGGATGAAAGTGCTTTGATTTTAGTTGGGCGAAGACCTTACTAGAAACAGGCTAATCAAGATCAGTGAGCTGATGCCGTAGCCCACGTGCATTGTCATCGACAATAAATCTCCTGCGGTCTCGCCCAGCGTGGTGGCGCAGATTTTAATGATCCAGAAGGACAGCGTGACAGTTGCAACTTTATTCATGATGAAGATTGCTGGGCCGCAATCACATGAATATGGACGAGCAATGCGTGAATGTCACGCGCTAAACGATTAATCAAGCGTGCCGTAGATGGCTAAGCTTGTTGTAGGCTGGCGATGTCGTCCTGGTCATCGACTGATGCAAGCAGTTGCGTCAGGCACATTTCAAGCCGTGCGCGTTCAATCGGCTTGGTCAGATAGTCGTCCATGCCGGCCTGTTTGCATTCCAGTTCAGCACCCTTCATGGCGTTGGCAGTCAGTGCGACGATTGGAATATGCGCTGTTCCTTTCTCGTGCTGACGAATTTCGCGAGTTGCGGTGTAACCATCCATGATCGGCATCTGGCAGTCCATCAAAATAGCGCTGTAATTGCCAGAGCGCCACGCGGCGATGGCTTCGCGTCCGTTGTTGACAATGTCTACGTCATATTCGAGCGCCTGCAACATGCGACGCGCCACTTTTTGATTCACCATGTCGTCGTCAGCGACCAGTATTCGTTGCTTGCTCTGCACGCGATCACGCGCACGACGCTCACGTAGTTCATGTCGGGTGACAATATTACTATGTGATCCAACTGGCTTCTCGTTAACCACAAGCATCAGACAATCAACCAGATCACGTTGACTGACTGGCTTCAACAGATATCCACTGAAGCCCATGTCCGCGAAGTGACTGCTATCACCCAGTGAGCCCGATGAGGTCAGCATGATCAAGCGTGTTGACTGCAAGGCAGGGTCGGACTTGATCATCATGCCCAGCTCAGCTCCGGTACAGCCTGGCATATCGTGGTCAAGCAGTGCCACTTCATATGGCTCGCCGCGATTCGCGGCCTCTTGCAACAGTTGCAAGCCTTCTGCAGCGCTGCTGGCAAAGATGGCAGTCGTGCCGCAGTTGGAAAGTTGTCGTGCCAATACCTTGCGATTAGTCGCGTTGTCGTCGACGGCAAGGATACGACGCTTGCTTAATGCGATCGGCAGCAAACGTTGTGTGATAACAGTATTTTCATCCGCTGGTTCCAGTTGTACGGTGAACCAGAAACGTGAACCTTTACCTTCGATGCTATCGCCGCCCGCATCGCCGCCCATCAACTCAGCAAGACGACGACTAATTGAGAGACCCAATCCAGTACCACCATAACGGCGTGTTACAGAGGAATCGGCCTGCGAGAATGGCGCGAACAATGATTTGAGTCGTTCAGGCGCGATACCAATGCCGGTGTCGATCACTTCGCAACGGATCATTGTGTTCTTGTTGTCCTGACTAACCAGATTCACGTTGATGCAGATTTCACCACGCTCGGTGAACTTCACCGCGTTACCCGCAAGGTTAAGCAGGATCTGGCGCAATCTACCCGGATCACCACGTACCCAGTCTGGCAGTTCAGGATCAATATTCACAATCAGCTCCAGTCCCTTGTGATGCGCTTGTACAGCGAGCACGCGTGCTGCATCTTCAACCGTGGTCCGCAAATCCATGTCGATCTTTTCAATCTCCAGTTTGCCTGCTTCAATCTTGGAGAAATCGAGAATGTCATTGATCACGGTCAACAATGCTTTCGCACTGTTCAATATGGTTCGCGTGCAATCGCGTTGATTGGCATCCAGATCGGTGTCCATCAATATTTCGGTCATGCCGAGCACGCCGTTCATCGGTGTGCGTATTTCATGACTCATGTTGGCAAGAAATTCACTCTTTGCCTTGTTGGCAGATTCGGCGGCGCGCAAGGCCAGTGATGCTGCTTCTTCGGCGCGCACACGTTGCGTAATGTCGCGGCCAATGCCTGCAAGACCAATGATCTTGCCGGTGTTATCACGCAGCGGAATCTTGCTGGTGAGAATGACAAACTCTTCGCCGTTGGAATTGCGTCCAGGTTCTTCGCGATGTACTGCTTCACCGGACTCGACCACCTTCTTGTCGTTCTCGTGAAACTGGTCAGCCACTTCCTTGGAGTAATAATCGTAGTCCGATTTTCCAATCAGTGACTCCGCTGTGGTACCCATCTGCTTGGCGGTATAAACATTGGCCAACGTAAACTTGCCATCGATATCCTTGGCGTAAATGAAATCAGGAATATTGTTGATCAATGAAAGCAGGGCAGTGCGTTCATACGTAAGACGAGCGCCATGAGCGCGATTGCTGGCAAGCAGTTGCTTGTAAATACGAACCAGCCCGAAGACAAACAGAGTCATGATCAGCGACGCCAATATAATCGCTGCAATTTCGCGGTTCTCGCTGTCCAGCCCAACCTGTGCCACTGCATGATAAGTTGCAGCGGACAGTCCCATGGCAAGCAACCAGATGGCCGCCGTCGTCCGGTAAGGCCATTTGGCAATCATCCTCGTAAAAAGACTTTGCTTGTTCAAGCGCTACTCGTTGCCAATAATGTGCACAGAATCAGATCCATACTGGATATGGATCACTTGTGGTGTCATCGGCAGCCGAGCGTATATACCTAAGGGCTTAGGCGGCTTTATTTCAATTCGCGAGGTTTATGTAACGCACTGACGAAAATAATGTGCATTACATCACTTTATGGCCATGCCTTATTCAGGCATTTCCAGATCCTTGATAACGGTGGCAAGGAAGCGGCAAGCTTCGCCGCCCGTAATGCAGCGATGATCAAAAGTCAGTGACAATGGAATGCGGGGATGGACTTCGATGCCGCCTGATTCAGTGGCAACCACATCGCGATGCACTTTACCTGTGCCCAGAATGGCCACCATTGGCGGAACAATCAATGGAGTGGCATAGCGACCGGCCAAGGTACCGAAGTTGGTGATGGTGATAGTTGGATCGCGCATGTCATCCATCGTCAACGTGCGATCCTTGCTTGATTGCTTGAAGCGATTCAATTCATTGCGCAGTTCAGCGAGCGATTTCTTTTCAGCATCGCGAATCACTGGCACCAGTAGCTTGTCGCCGACATCAATGGCAATGCCCACATCCACATGCGGCAACACGCGGCGAGCAGGGCCGTTAGGATCATAGATCGCATTCAATGATGGCTCCGCAACCACCGCACGGCACAGTGCGCGAATGATGCGCGCAGTCATGTCCACGCGGCCTTGCCAGCCATGAACGTCGGCGTCATCAAACACCGTGACCATCGCCATTTCATCGCGTGACAAGGTCATCGACTGCGCCATGACGCGACGTGGTCCATGCAGTGGCTCAAACTCACCGGCAAGACGTTCGCCCAGTGCAGGTAGTTGATAAGCATTGGCCGATTGACGTGTCAGCTTTGCGGAACTCAACACATCATCAACGGTGACGATACCATCACGACCAGAGCCATTGATGCGATTCAAATCCACAGACAAACGTTTGGCGAGAATGCGAGCAGCAGGGGCTGAGCGCACACGACTGTTTTTGAGTGATCGTTGCGAGCCGCCTGCAACCGCACGCTCTATCAACTCGTGATCGCTGACATTCATGCGACCCACGACGGTCATGGAGCTGGGTGTACTGCTTGCAGCAGGTGCTGACGGCTTGTTCGCGGCGGCAGCAGCCGCTGCTTGTTCTTTCTCACCAAGATGAAATTCAACAATGGCCTGGTTGGTTGCAACGATCTCCCCAGCCTTTGCGAGTAACCTGGTGATCTTGCCGGTGTAGGGGCTGGGTACTTCGACGACAGCCTTTGCAGTTTCGACAGACACCATCAATTGATCCACGCGCACGTCATCGCCTTCCTTGACATGCCAGGAAACAATTTCGGCTTCTTGCAAGCCTTCACCCAGGTCGGGCAGATGGAATGTGGTCACTCTCAATCCTCAATACAAATCCGCAGTCGTCTTGTTCGATGCAGGCGAACACTTGTCGATGTTGTCATTCCCGCGTAGGCGGGAATCCAGTGAAATAATTTCTTTTTGTACTGGATACCCGTTTTCACGGGTATGACGCCGATAGGTGCTCAACGTCATTTACTTATACTATCAACTTCAAGCTAACCCAACGTCAGCCTCACCGCATCAACAATGCGCGGCACGCTGGGCACGTAATCATGTTCCAGTCGTGCCAGTGGCACGATGGTGTCGTAACCGGTTACTCGCTGGATGGGTGCTTCCAGATCATACAATCCGCGCTCGGCAACAATAGCAGCAATTTCAGCACCCACGCCAACGTTACGGGCCGCTTCATGAACAATCACTAATCGTCCGGTCTTTGCCACCGATTCCAGAATCGTGTCGGCATCAATCGGGCTGATGGTGGCAAGGTCGATTACTTCAACACTGATGTTCTGTGCTTGCAGTTCATTGGCAGCTTTCAAACACTCAACCGTCATCGCGCCCCAGGTCACAATCGTGCAATCCGTACCTTCGCGCAATACATAGCAAACATCCAGTGGCAATGCCTGGCCATTGTCTTCGACTTCCTGCTTGGCGTAACGATATATGCGCACTGGCTCAAGAAACAATACGGGATCGGGCTCGCGAATAGCGGCAAGTAGCAGACCATAAGCACGCGCTGGGGATGAGGGGCACACCACGCGCAAACCCGGCATGTGGCAGAACATCGATTCAACAGACTCCGAATGATGTTCGGGTGAGTGAATGCCGCCACCATGCGGTGTACGAATCACCACAGGGCAGGTCAGTCGACCGCGTGTGCGATTACGCAAGCGCGTCATGTGATTCACGATCTGATCTATGGCGGGATAAATAAAACCCATGAACTGGATTTCCGCCACAGGCTTTAAGCCTTGTGCGGCCATGCCAACACATAGTCCACCAATCATGCCTTCAGCCAGCGGTGT
>DATAHE010000404.1:0-5640 GCA_036263355.1 Steroidobacteraceae bacterium
GGGTGAAATCGTAACTGCCACCGTAGCTGACAATACGACGTTTCGCAGTCCATTCTTTATATGGAGCATCGCGGAAGGATAAGGTGCGAATATGATCCAAAAGCTTTGTTTCAAACGCTCGCGTCAGAAAATCTTCCTGGCAGGAAAAACCTTCAGGATAAACATTTGTCTCGGTGAATAGGCTGGATTGCTGCACCCATGTACCATAGCAAGTTTTCCGATTACTGTGAATATGTACAGCTATTAAGTTTTAGCTGCGGTACCAACGTCAGTCGCGACTGACAGGGATGAGTTTGCTGCACCGATTGCTCCCTGCCCATCGTTCGGCGAAAACCATAGTTCAGCGATAAACATTGCAACTCAATCAAGCCAATGCCAAAGAAACGTACTAATCACACTCCGGTCACTACTCAGGCCACTACATCGCATACATCGTGGTGGTTAGTCGATGGAGATGAAGAGTGTCCGCATTGCGGCGGCCTCTATCTTTACGAGCTTGAAGTTCGCTGTAACGAATGCGATGGACCTACCTGCCCTCATTGTCATGTCACTCATTCCGAGGGTTATCTAATTTGCCCTGATTGCCATGCTGATTCGTCAACGGAGAATCTTCCTCATGGCTAGAGCAATGTGGAAAGGCTCTATCATGCTTGGTAAGCATAGTGTCGGTATCAAAATGTATGCGGCCGTCGAAGATCAAACTATTCGTTTTCACATGCTGCATAAGAAAGATCAAGCGCCAGTCGAGCAACACATTATTCGCAAAGACACTGGCGAAGATGTACAGCGAGAAGACATCCGGAAAGCTTTCTCGCTCGATGCAGGTACTGCCGTAATCCTGCAACCAGAAGACCTGGAAAAGTTAGTGCCCGAGGACTCACGCGAGATAGAGATCACGCGGTTTGTATCGCCCGATGTGCTTGGTGATCAATGGTATGAACGCCCCTACTATCTTGGTCCGGATGGTGACGACGCTAGCTACTTTGCCATGGCCCAGGCAATGGCAGACAAGAATGTCATTGGAGTGGCGCGCTGGGTAATGCGCAAGAAACGCTACGTGGGTGCGTTAACTTCAATTGATGGTTATCTGGCGGTGTCGACAATGCGTCGCGCTGATCAGGTATTGAAGTTCGCTGGCATCGAACCGATGGCGACGATGAAGCCAGCGCCTAATGAATTAAAACTTGCCGAGCAATTGATTGCATCCATTGAAGCGGATTTCGATCCGCAGATGTGGAAGAACGAATATCACCAGCGTTTGCTCAAATTTATTGAAGCAAAAGCTCGCGGCGAAAAATTAGCACCCGTCAAACTCAAGAAGAAAGTCGCACAAGTAAGCCTTGCAGACAGCCTGAAGGCCAGCATTGCAGCAGCCAGGGAGAAGAAAGTTGCCTAAGTCAAAGAAAAAAGCCGCTTCGAAAAAAGCTGCTTCCAAGAAGACGCCATCATCGAAAAAGAAATCGATGCGACCAGAAAGCGACGAGAACACCGGCGGCGCCACAGTGCGTCCGCTTTGGTCTGGAACGATTACCTTTGGATTGGTCAGTATCCCTGTTGATCTGCTCGCGGCAGTTCGACCACGACAAACAGCGATGAAGTTGATTGATAAAGACGGTAATGCGTTGGGACGCCAGTACCATTGTTCCAAAGACGGAAAGAAGCTGGACAACGAGGATCTGGTTCGCGGCTATCAAACTGATGATGGCAAGATGGTGGTGATTACCGATGAAGAGTTCGAATCCGTTGCGCCAGAGATGTCAGCCGACATTAACCTGATCAACTTTGTGCCCCTGTCGCAGATTCCATCAGTCTATTTCCAGAAGCCACACTATCTCGCTCCTTCGGGTAAATCTTCCAAAGCGTACAACCTGTTGGTGGCGACCATGGAGCGAACAGGTCGGGTCGGCATTGGTAATTTCGTCATGCGTGGTCATGAATATTTAGTTGCCATCGTTCCGGATAATGGCGTGTTGCGTGCTGATACATTGCGCTACGCGGATGAACTAAGATCACCAGAAAGCATTGGACTTCCTAAGAAGACCAAGCCCCCTGCCCCGTTACTCAAAGAGTTCACCAGTTTAATTGCTGAGCTGAAACGGAATGAATTGAGTACCAAAGAACTTGAAGATATTGATGCCGATAAACTGCAGGCGCTCGTGAAGGCAAAGCAGAAAGATGACGACAATGTTGTTCACCAGAGGGACATGGAAACCGATGAACCAGAATCATCTGAAGGCGGTGCCCAGATTATTGACCTGATGGCATTGCTCCGTCGCAGTCTATCCAAGCGTGCCGTTGTCACTAACGCTGAGACAAGTGCGCCTATCTCGCTGGATGAAAGGCGCGCTCAACGAAGACAAGCTAGTGAAAAAACGGCGAGCAGGAAAAAGGTGGCATCTCGCAAGTCCGGAAAGAAATGAGAATGTTACAACGTCGCTAATTTTAGCTGGTTGTATCAGTAGGATAACCAGAACGCCTTACCCTCTGAGCGCTGACTGCATAACTGCTTTGCTCTCTGCATGCTGTGCGTCCTCATAAAGGAACGCAACCATGGCCACACGCAAGTCATCCAGTAACAAGAATTCACTTCCCAGAAAGCACAGCCGCGATGTCGAATCAGGCGCTGCGGCAGCGAGTAGTACTTCGTCGAAGTCCACTATAAGTGGCCCGACGCATAAGCCTGGCGTCGGCGGCATTCTGGAAATAGCCGAAGGAAAGATGGCAGGGACAGAGTCGTTGGTGGCAGCGTTTCCATTTAATGCAGCGAAACCAAGCGAATTCGAAGATGGGTCAAATCCATATGTCGGCCAGGCAACTGAACCATTTCATCCATTAGTTGGTAGCAGTACGCTGTCTGAAACAAATGCCTCTGCCAAAGTTGGCCAAGGCAACCCTCCACTAAGTTTTAATCCGTCCAATGGATCATTGGACAGAGTGCGTGTGGATTCGTCCGGACGTGAATTGACGACCAATCAAGGAGTGCCGATTGCCGATAACCAGAATTCTCTCAAGGCAGGCCTGCGCGGTCCAACACTTCTGGAAGATTTTATTCTTCGCGAGAAGATCACGCATTTCGATCATGAACGAATTCCCGAGCGCGTCGTCCACGCACGCGGTTCAGGTGCTCATGGCTACTTCGAGACTTATGAGTCATTAGCAGAAGTCACCAAGGCATCCATTTTTTCTGACGCTGGTAAGCGAACACCCGTATTTGTTCGCTTCTCGACCGTGGCTGGCGAACGCGGCTCGACAGATACTGCGCGCGACGCGCGCGGTTTTGCTGTCAAGTTTTATACCGACGAAGGCAACTGGGATTTAGTCGGTAACAACATACCCGTGTTCTTTATTCAAGATGCGATGAAATTTCCGGATCTTGTGCACGCGCTGAAACCGGAGCCTCATCACGCCATGCCGCAAGCTGCGTCAGCGCATGACACCTTCTGGGACTTCGTCTCGTTAATGCCGGAATCAACACACATGCTGATGTGGGTGATGTCCGATCGTGCCATTCCGCGCAGCTATCGCATGATGCAAGGCTTTGGCGTCCACACTTTTCGTTTCGTCAATGCGGCAGGCGAATCAAATTTCGTCAAGTTTCATTGGAATCCTGTCGCCGGCACACATTCCCTTGCATGGGACGAAGCAGTGAAAATTTCTGGCGCTGATCCAGATTTTCATCGTCGTGATTTATGGGAAGCGATTGAAGCTGGCAACTATCCAGAGTACGAGTTAGGCGTACAGATTTTCAGCGAAGCGCAGGCGGACAAGTTTTCGTTCGATGTACTGGATGCCACCAAATTGATTCCGGAAGAGTTAGTGCCGGTAAAACCGATTGGCAAGCTGGTCCTTAATCGTAACCCCGACAATTTTTTTGCTGAGACGGAACAGGTCGCGTTTTGCACTGCGCACATTGTTCCTGGTCTGGATTTCAGTAATGACCCTCTATTGGCAGGCAGGATTCATTCCTATGTAGACACGCAGATATCGCGTCTGGGTGGGCCGAATTTTCACGAGATACCAGTCAACGCTGCTGTGGCCCAGGTACATAACAATCAACGTGATGGAATGCATCGTCAGGCGATACCACGTGGGCGTGTTGCTTATGAACCCAACTCACTTGGTGGTGGATGTCCGTTTCAAGCTGGCGCACAAGGATTCATGTCGTTCGCGGAACCTCAGGCCAAAGAACATAAAGTACGAGGTAAGCCAGAAAAATTCGCAGAACACTACAATCAGGCAACTCTGTTCTGGAACAGCCAGACCGATATTGAGAAACAACACATCATCAACGCATTTCGTTTTGAGCTGACCAAAGTGCAAGTCGCTGCGATCCGTCACCGAGTTGTTGCACAGCTGAGAAACGTCGCTGAGGAATTAGCCAATGGTGTAGCTGCAGGGTTGGGTATTACCACCCTGCCCGCGCCCCTGCCATTATTGGGCAAGCAAAGCAAACCTGAAGTCGTTGAATCGGAAATGCTATCGCTCTTCGCACGTCCCGGCACACTCGGTATACGTTCGCGACGCATTGCCATCATCGTTGCTGATGGCATAGATGGATTAGCAGCTTTACGCATTCACCAGGCGCTGGCCGACGAAGGCGCCGTGCCACGATTCGTTGGGCCTTCTCTGGGTACTGTGCAAAGTTCAACTGTGAATTCAATTGCCGGGGAAACGGAAGTAGCCATTGAAGTGGAGATATCTCTGGATGCTGCGCCATCTGTGCTGTGGGATGCTTCCGTATTCGTTGATGGTGAAGCGGCGACCAGCACGCTTGCCAAGACCGGATATGCAATGGAGTTTCTGAAAGATCAATATCGGCATTGCAAGCCGATCTTGTTATTGGGCTCTGCCAACGCATTACTGCAGCAAGCAAACATCCCCGCCACGCTTGCAGACGGCACCTCTGATGCTGCCTTGCTGCAATTAGCGGCCGACGACACTGAAGTCGCCTTGGCGCCTTTTATCCAGGCGGTTTCAAATCATCGCTATTTTGAGCGTGAAACCAATCCGCCGCGTATCTAGCGGTCACTCATTTATATCTGTATCGATCACATAGGAAATGCCACCATGTTACAAGCACAGCTAAAAGAACTATTACTTCAGGCGTTAGAGCATGAGCGCGGTGGCACACTCATATACCAATCTGCTGTTGAATGTGCAATCGATGCTCGCCTGCGCAAAGAATGGT
The DNA here is from genome assembly GCA_036263355.1 of Steroidobacteraceae bacterium. Lineage (GTDB taxonomy): Bacteria > Pseudomonadota > Gammaproteobacteria > Steroidobacterales > Steroidobacteraceae > CAILZL01. The sequence continues at coordinate 5,189 of DATAHE010000404.1, forward strand.
CGAAGTATCTACAGCAGACGGAACACCATGTGGCAGTGCTGACTGATTTGTGTACTTCGATGGGACTGGATCCCGGAGAACGTACACCGGGCTGCATGGTGGTACATCATATGGGCAAGTCTCTGGTCGTGGCGATGAAGATGTCCTTGGCCGAAGGCAACTTGGAAGCGGCGCAATTAGTCGCTTGTGACTGTGTTGTGTTAGCAGAGACCAAAGATCATGCTAATTGGGAGCTGATCGGCGAATGCGCCAAGGCCGAGACAGCAGAGACAAAAGCAATTTTGAAACAGGCCTACGATGAAGTCGAGGATGAGGAAGACGAGCATCTCTATCACACGAAAGGCTGGTGTCGCGAGCTGTGGCTTAAAAGTCTAGGACTGAACGCCGTCCTTCCGCCACCGGAAGAAAAGGCCGATGTGCGATCAGCAATCGAAGCGGCTCGTGTCAAAGCG
>DATAHE010000405.1:0-4421 GCA_036263355.1 Steroidobacteraceae bacterium
ATCCATGGCAAGTGCGTAGATGAAAGGTTTTAACGCAGAACCCGGCGAACGTTTTGCCGTGGTGCCATTCACTTGCCCGCTGATGCTGCTATTGAAAAATCCTGCAGAGCCAATGGAAGCGCGCACCGACATATCACGCACATCGATCAACATGGCGCTGGCGTTGCGAACGCCTGCGTTGTTACGATCGCGCACATAATGTTGCAGGATGCGCTCAAGCAATATCTGTTGATTACGATCCAGTGTCGTGATAATGCGGGATGATCGTGAGTCGCCATTACGCGCGTCATCGAGAATGCGATTAACGAATTGCGGTGCCATGAATGGCAATGCATCCAGTGACACATAACGCAGCGGTAGTGACATGGATTGCAAAGTATCAGTGGTCTTGTGTTCCTGCTGCCATTCATTGAACAGACGCAATCTCGCGGCAATCAATGAAGCGGGCTCGGTCTCATCGGGCTGCCGTGCTGAAGGTGATTGCGGAATCAATACCAACGACAGTGCTTCGGGCAATGATAGTTGCTTCGCCGATTTGCCAAAGTAGATCAGGCTGGCAGTGCCAACACCTTGTACGTTATTGCCATAGGGAAGCAGATTGATATGTGCTTCGAGCAGGTCTTTCTTGGAATAACAAAGCTCCAGTTGCAATGCGCGACCGATCTGGACCAGCTTGCCGGAAACACTGCGGGTGTTGAGGTGATACAACAATCTCGCCAGCTGCATGCTGATGGTGGAGCCGCCCTGATGCGAGCTGCGCGTGATCGTTGCCCATGTCGCGCGAACCAGCGCAACCGGATCGACACCGGGATGTGAATAGAAATGGTGATCTTCATGCAGCAGCAGCGCTTCGATGAATTCTGGTGAAACTTCATCCAGATTTGTCCATAAACGATATTGCTCATCTTCGGCCAGCGTTAATCTAAGCAGCTTATTATTGCGATCAAATACAGCAGTTGATGATGCGATGCGTGTGGACAAAGGCTCACGTGGCCAGTAGCGAATAGCAGCGAGTGTTGCGATCACGCAGGTCGTGATGATTGTCAGGTGCTTGAGCTGTCTTGCAAGTTTGGTGAATGGACTCATAAAGCTTGTTGGAATATTCAACGCTTATTGAACCACTGAGTCATTCCCGCGAAGGCGGGAATCCAGTAAAACAAGAGGCAATCATTAAGCTTCCCAGAAATAAGAATATTCTCTAACTGGATTCCCGCCTTCGCGGGAATGACCCAATACGTGCTGTTGACCAATAGCGTAATGCATGGCATTGCCAACGCTGAGGTGTCCAGTAACCAATCCAAGCAGACGAGGGCAGGGCCCTCGTCTCGATAAATGTAAATTTTGCCTACTTCGGCCTTGCCACCACCATGCTGCCCGCGGTTGATCTTGCGACCAAGCCACGGTCATACATCGCTTCGCCGTAAGCAGGCGGTAAGACGAAGGTGCCGACGTTGGTTGCCTTGATGCGATAAGCAACTTCACGCACATCGCTAGTTGCATCCACATAGAACACGGCGCGATCTTCACGCATGTCGGTGTACTGCATGAAACTATTTACATTGTTTACACAGATAGGGCAGGGGCTATATAGCGCATCGGAGCCGTCTTCAGACTCGCCACCTTCTGCGGAGCCTTCATAATTGCCTTCGCTTTCTGCCTCACTCTCACCCTCCGATGAAGTTGTCTCAGCATTGCCTTGCTGTGGCATGCGGCCCTGGTTGTATGCATTTCGAGCGGGCGTTGATGGAATGACCAGTTCAAAACCACCAGGCAACAAGTCCACCAGCGCAATCGTGCTGCTGAAGCCTTTATCAAGACGACGGAACTTCACATGCACCGTCAACTCCTGTCCCAACTCAGCGGTGGTAACAGTCTTACCATTGGCGTCCGTGTATTCACGAATGATCTCCATGCCCTGCTTGATGGCGGTTGTTGGCGGCGTGCGTTCAAAGCCAGATTGTTCCACCATGTAGAAGGCATTCAAGGTGGTGTCATTGCCAAAGCGCAACACCGCAGCTTGCTCGCTGAAGTTGGTGGTTGGGAACAGACCTGCGGGCAGCTTCAATGCATGTTCTGTCTTATCCTTCAACAATTCATGAATGCTCAAGTTGGCGGTTTGACTGCCGGTCGCCGTTGCGTACGCGTCCAGTCCCAGCAACGAAGCGCCCAGACTTAAGGTGTGGTAACTACCGCGATTCACATGCACCGCGAATTGCGAGAGCACATCCGGTGGAAGTTGCGGCAAGGTTGAAGGGAAGTAACGTGCATTGATGTACAACAACAAGCCATCGCGCGTCATCGCGTCGTTGTACAGCTCGTTGCTGGCAACGTTGTACTTCACGCCACGCATCAGTTTGTCTGCATCACGATCCTGTTTCATCAGGTTCATCGCGGCCGCCATCCACGCAGCGGTTAAATCATTGCGCCACTCTTTGGCGTAACGTTCCTCCAGCCGTTTTTGTAACGCGCTCAACTCTGCGCTAGTGCGTTGACCCTGTCTGGTCAGCAGATAAATCGCATAGGCACTGTGACGTTCCTCCTTCAAGTTGTTTCCATCACGTGCAGCAACCTGTCGCAGATAGTTGTTGGCGGATGCAACGAGATCGGCTGGAATGGCGTAACCATGCTCTGCCGCTTCCAGCAGGAAGTGTTGCGCATATAAAGATGCAAACTCATCAATGTACGCGCCACCGGGCCAGAGCTTGAATGCGCCATTCTCATTCTGGCGTGCGCGTAGATCGGTGATCAAACTGCTCAGATCGCTACCGCTCTGTTTCTTTACGTAACCGAACTCGGGGCGTGCGCCCAGTATCACCGCAGGCATGGCGCGCGACACAATCTGTTCGGTGCACAGATAAGGATAGTCATCCAGATAACTGATAAAACCATGCGCCATTGATAATGGCAGCAATGACACGCCCGCATTCAGCTTGCGATATTGTGGATACAGATTGCGTTCGGTCTTCACATCCTGAGTGCCATTGCGGAATGTGCCCGCATTCAAGGTCGTCATGTGTGGTGTCGCAGGACGAATGCTTAGATCAACGTGACGCTTCACGGTGCTATCGCCGGCGCTGGCGACAAAGTTGATGACGCTGGCGCCGAGCCGATCACGTGTCTTTACTTTGAAACGCGCTACGCCTTCACGGCCTTCTCCAATTGCCAGTTCCTGTGTCGCATCACCGACGACAGCCAGTCCGTCATCGGTGTGCAATGTCAGTTTCAGCTTGGCCGTGTTGCCCGAACCTTGCAGATTGTTGGCCACACCCGCGCTGACTTCGAATTCATCACCCGGCGTTGCTGTGGTGGGAACGGTTGGGGTAATGACAAAGTCACCACGCACAGTGACGTCCTGCGCGGCGATACCAATGCGTTCACCGGATACCGCAACTGCAAACACTTTCAAGTTGCCATTGAAGTAATCGGGAATGGTGTATTGCACTTCGCGTTCCTGCGAGTCGGCATCAATCAAACCCGACCAGTAAACTACCGGCGGCTCACCTTTGCGACGGAAGGGATTGAGATTGCGACCAATCAATCCTTCGCCATCACCACCGGGCGCTGCATTTAATCCCAGCTGCTTGAAGGCAGGCAGAATCAAATCCAGTATCTGTGTGCTGGTGACCTGCAACGCGCGCTTCTGGAAGAAGAACTTTAGCGGATCAGGCTTCTCATAACGCGCCACTTGCAGAATACCTTCGTCCACTGCGAACAACACAATGCGTGCTGGTGCATCAGTGTGATAACGAAGCTTCATGGGTTGACCTGGCTTCAGTAACGAAGCACTTTGCACGGTAACTTGATGTTGGCGTGCGCTGGTTGCAATGGAAAAAGGCTTTACTCCATACGACAATGGCGAAGTGTAAATTTCATCAGAGCCCGGATCGCGTACAAAGCTCACCGATACATAGGCATTGCCTTCGATATCCTTGGGAACGGTAATGCGTTGCACCGAACTGGTGGTGCTGGTTTTAAACCATTTCCAGGCGACGACGCGTTCACGTTCGATGGTGATCAAGCCCGCGCCTGCATAAGGTGCTCGAATCGAAAGCTCGATATCTTCACCGGACGCATAGTCAGGCTTCGACAAATTGATTTCCAACTCAGCATTCTTTTCCAGTCGTCTCGTGACATTGGCATCACCAGCAACCTGATATTCAATGCGTGCCAGCGACTGATCATTGGTATCGCGAATAACGTATGCAAAATTTCCCGGCGCATCGGTTGCCAGCGTTAATGCGGTCCCCGTTGCCGCGATGTTTAATGGCTGCGTGTCGATCAGCACTTCCTTGCGACGTGATTCGTACTTGAAGACACCGCTGCTCTGTCGCATGAGTACTGACACATACTTCAATTCGATGCGTGACACTTTAAGATCGCTAACCGCATGCCGCTTCAGTTCTGGATCTATCGCAATCACA
>DATAHE010000406.1:0-2239 GCA_036263355.1 Steroidobacteraceae bacterium
GTTTACCGACTTCCAGATTGAAGCGACGGTACGTATAGCCACCGTAACCATCCCGCGCCATCAGATAGGTGGTGTGCAGGCCATCTACTGCGGGCGCATTACGTGTCAGTTGGTTGGGATTGGGTGAGGGAGTGGGAATGACGCCGTCGTCATCGCGCCACAGATACTCAACTGCATCGCCATCAATATCCTTGGCATTGGCAGTCAATTGGACAGCGGTGTTTGGCAATACACTCACCACACCTTTGCCGCTGGCGCGTTCAGCAATCTCATCAATACGCGGCGCGTGATTCTTGAAGTTGAGATCAAGTACGCCGACAGTACGGATGCTGACAGACCCGTTCTGTTTCGATTTTTCACATCGCGCGGTAATGTTGTAACTACCCGCTGATTTCAGCAAGAAGAAATATTCTCCATGAGTATTCGCACGAATAGTGGGAGCAACCGGATTGTTGGCGGCATCGGTGGCATCCACATTGGTGAAGACACTCAGCTTGAAGAAGGGATCACGTACCCAGCAGGCGCGGCCATCACCGGTTAACACCTGACCGTACAATTGCACATCCTTGAATGTGGTCCTGAGTTTGCCAAGGTAGTTGGTTGGTTCTGTGAGGGATACTTCGCGTTTGCAGGTCTGTCTGCCTTGAATGTCCCAGCACAGTGAGTAAATACCCGCAGCAGGTGCGGTGATACGGAACTGGCCATTGATGTCAGATGATGATGTGGCGACTGATGTACCAGTGCCGTCCAGCAACGATACTTTGGCATCGGGAATGGCAATCGTTTTTCCGGATTTGTCCGGAGGTGAAACTTCAATTGTGGCGACTGCTTCGACGGATTTGGGCTTCAATATGATGACGCGACTGGCGCCCAGGGTGGCCATCAAGGCCAAGCCTGCGGCAGCCGCGATGGCTGAGTTACGTATATAGCGATGCATAGGGAATGCGCTCCTCAAAAAGTGAGTAGGTGGATTGAATCCGGCTGTTTGTATTACTGACCTTCCGGTTGGCACAGTCGCGTTGCTTATTCTTTTTGAACTTGCCAAGTCTAGGTTGGCGGCAAAATGGCTGCGGTTGCTAATTTGTGAAAAAAGCCAGAAATGCCTTTGCAGTTGAAGCATCGCAGTATTTTCCGCATGATGCGTGTGTTCGTATCCGTATCCAGACATCCGTATCCCGACTTCATAGTGATTCACATCGTATGACGGAAAGAACATGAACAATGACAACGATCTATTCAAGCAAACCATTGCGCTCAGTCAGCATCTGCTTGATTCGAATCGTCAGCTGGTTACGGCAGAGTCTTGCACCGGCGGCTGGGTAGGAAAGATATTGACGGACTTGCCGGGTAGCTCGCGCTGGTATCGCGGCGGAGTGATTTCCTACAGCAATGAACTGAAACAAAAATTGTTGAACGTTAGTGAAGCGACACTGCAAACGCATGGTGCGGTGAGTGATGCGGTAGTGCGTGAGATGGCAACTGGTGCGCTGGAACAATTAGGCGGCGACATTGCAATCGCCATCAGTGGCATTGCCGGTCCTGATGGTGCACAGCCCGGTAAACCCGTTGGCACAGTATGGATCGCATGGGGATGGCGTCATGGCCATGCAGTACATGTTAATGCGCGATTAAAGTTATTCAGTGGTGATCGCGAAGAAGTACGTCGTCGCAGTGTGATGGCAGCATTGCAGGGAGTGATGGAGTTGTGAGCTCGACGCTACCTAAGTGTGACCTGTAGCCGTTGTCGCGTTACGAATTATTTCTTCCGTTCCTCCAGTTCTACAAATCCAATCGGTCATTTCTCTGTTTCTGGCGGTCGCATAATTGTCGAATGATGTTGATGATGTCAGCAATGGCGTGATGGTGCCGCAAACTTTCGCAGCATTCTGAATTCCAGCGCTTTGAGCTGTTCTGCCAGTTCCTTATTAGAAGCTATCGTCTCTCGAAGCTGCACGAAGGCACGCACGATATAGACGCCCATTTCGATTGCCTGTGGTGAGTTCAGCACATAGAAGCTTGAATGGCGCCATAGTCGGTGAAGACGTAGGGAGCATATTTCAAATTCGAACTGCGGCCTGTTTTCAAGATCGCAAATTGCGATCTTGTTGACTCTGCTTCATCACGCGTTAATTGAAGCATGACGTCTTCGGGAAAACGGGGCAACATTGCGCTTTACGGCTTCATTCAATCGACCGGTGCTTACGCCAAAGATTGCAGCAAGATCGAGATCCAGCAGAAT
>DATAHE010000407.1:0-3302 GCA_036263355.1 Steroidobacteraceae bacterium
GCACTGGATGTGTTGTTCACCTTCAACATTGCGCTATCACTCGTCGTGGTAATGGCCGTGTTCTATGTAGCGCGTCCACTTGAGTTCGGCGTGTTCCCGACCATTTTGTTATTGGCAACCTTGTTACGTCTCGCACTTAACGTCGCGTCCACACGCGTTGTGTTACTTCATGGTCATACCGGTGCGAGTGCGGCAGGTAAGGTGATTCAGTCTTTCGGTGAGTTCGTTATCGGTGGTAACTACGCCGTGGGCTTTATCGTGTTCATGATTCTGACCATCATCAACTTTGTCGTGGTGACCAAAGGATCGGGCCGTATCTCGGAAGTCAGCGCACGTTTCACACTGGATGCAATGCCCGGTAAACAGATGGCGATTGATGCAGACCTGAATGCAGGTTTGATCAATGCTGATGAAGCCCGCAAGCGTCGTCAGGAAGTGCGTGAAGAAGCGGACTTCTACGGTTCGATGGATGGTGCCAGCAAGTTTGTTCGCGGTGATGCCACAGCCGGTATCTTGATTCTGGTCATCAACATGCTGGGTGGTATTGCCATCGGCATGCTGGGTCATAGCATGCCCTTCAGTGCTGCTGCTAAAACCTATGTGTTATTAAGCATTGGTGATGGTCTGGTTGCACAGATTCCTGCGTTGCTGCTTTCAACTGCCGTGGCCATTATTGTTACTCGCATGTCACGCGCGCAGGACATGGGTGGTGAGCTGGCAAAGCAATTGTTCTCCAATCCCAAGGCATTGGCCGTTGCTGCTGCGTTGCTCGGCATTATTGGTTTGATTCCCGGCATGCCTAATCTGGCCTTTCTTGCAGGCGCTGCTCTTTGTGGTACTGCTGCATGGCGCATTAATAAGAAGAAGCTCCTGTCACCAAGTTCTTCGCCAGAAGCAAAAGATGCCATGCCAATGGCAGCACCGGTTCCGATGCCCGAAGCAAAAGATCTGAGCTGGGATGATGTGCAACCCGTGGACATTATTGGTTTAGAAGTAGGTTATCGCCTGGTGCCATTGGTGGATAAATCTCAAGGTGGCGATTTATTGGCGCGTGTGCGTGGGGTACGGCGCAAGCTTTCGCAGGAATTGGGCTTTCTGGTTCATACCGTACACATCCGTGACAACCTGGAACTGCCACCGAACTCGTATCGCATTAACTTAAGTGGTGTACCTGTAGGGGAATCGATCATCTATCCAGAGAGGGAAATGGCTATTAACCCTGGAAGAGTGTTCGGAAAATTGACAGGTATAGAAGCGAGAGACCCTGCATTCGGTATGGAAGCGATGTGGATTGACCCTGCATTGCGTGATCAGGCGCAAGCACTGGGCTATACCGTGGTGGATGCGAGCACGGTTATTGCCACTCATCTCAGTCACATCATCCAACAACATGCTCATGAACTGCTCGGACATGAGGAAGTTCAGAACCTGGTTAACACTTTGGCGAAGTCAGCACCGAAACTGGTGGAAGATTTGATTCCAAAGCAGATTTCCTTAGGGGTGGTGGTACGCGTATTGCAAAACCTATTGCAAGACAGAATTCCGATCAAAAACATGCGCACTATCGTCGAAACTTTGGCGGAACACGCCAGCCGCACAACAGACCCGCAAGTACTGCAAGGTCTGGTTCGCGTGGCATTGGGACGACAGATTGTGCAGGACATTGCCGGAATGAACGACGAGTTGCCGGTAATGACGCTGGAGCCCGATCTGGAACAGTTATTAAGTAATGCGATGGCAGCAACTGATGGCAATGCTTCCCCTGGTCTGGAACCTGGTCTTGCAGAACGTTTGCAACGTCGTTTGCAGGAATCAGCGCAACGTCAGGAAGCTGCAGGCAAACCTGCTGTGTTGTTAGTGCCACCGCAGTTACGTGCATCGATGTCGCGCTTCATGCGTGCCGCAGTGCCGACCTTGCATGTGCTGGCATGGAATGAAGTGCCAGATAGTCGCAAGGTTAGATTGATTGGTACGGTTGGAAGGAATTGAGTTGTTGGTCGTTTACATCGTGTATGCAAATGACCACTTCGAATAAGTTTGATCCGTTCGTGCTGAGCTTGTCGAAGCATTCTTGTTGAATGTTTTAACAAGAACCCTTCGACAAGCTCAGGGCGAACGGGACTAGATAGATATTGATTTGAGATGTTTGTGTTCACTGGACAGTTGATCAGAGATTAAACATGAAGATTCGCCGTTATCTCGCCAAAGACATGCGTCAAGCATTGAACCAGGTGCGTGAAGCACAAGGTCCCGATGCTGTCATCCTGTCATCGCGTCGCACTGAAGAAGGTGTGGAAATTGTTGCTGCGGTGGACTTTGAAGAAGTTCAGCCAGAACAAGCCGAAGAAGAATCCTATGCCGCATATGGAAATGGCTCATATCGCGAAGTGTATACAAGCGCACCTGCATCATCACATGTTCAAAAGCCTGCATCGCAACCTTCGCACAGCGGCAGTGAATTCGCGCGCAATATGCAGACAATGATGAGCGCGTCTAACAACGCACCATCAAAGAATGAAGCGCCTGCGCAAATTGTGGCGGATGAATCCGCTGATCTTACTAATGAACTACATGCACTACGCCGCATGCTCGAAACACAAGTGGCAACACTGGCGTGGAATGACCTGACGCGTCGTGCACCTCTGCAAACAGCCTTATTGAAGCAGATGGCGCAGTATGGAATCTCGCAAACACTGGCGGTTGATATCGTCTCGCAAATTCCAGGTCGCATGGAATGGCACGAAGCACAACGCATGATGCTGGCATTGATTGCCAAGAAAATTCACACACACGAAGAACGCTGGCTGGATCGCGGTGGCATGGTGGCGTTTATCGGTCCAACCGGTGTTGGCAAGAGCACGCTGGTCGCCAAGCTTGCCGCACGCTGGGTGTTACGACATGGCCCCAGCGATATCGTTTTAATTTCTGCTGATGCAGTACGCATTGGCGCACATGATCAAATGCAAAACCTGGGTCGTCTGCTTGGCGTTCCTGCTTACACCATTGATCAGATCAACGAGCTCGGTCCATTGCTTAGCAGTGTTGAACAACGTCGCCTGATTCTGGTTGATACCGCTGGCTTCAGTCAGCGCGATGCACGACTTGCCGCAGAGTTAGCGTTGTTGGCGACATCGCATCGCAAACTCGAAACCTGCCTGGTGATATCTGCCTGCGCACAGGCGGGTGCAGTTGAAGAAACGATTTTACGTTTCAGCTCGGCGTCACCGAAATCCTGTGTACTTACCAAGATTGATGAAGCCACATCATTGGGCGGTTCCATCTCCGCACTCGTACGACACGGT
>DATAHE010000408.1:0-5401 GCA_036263355.1 Steroidobacteraceae bacterium
CTGGATGTTCGATCCAGCCGCACAGACGTTACAGCCCATCGTTATTGCGCAGGAAGGCGTAATGATGACCGAAGTCGTCGTGGCACAACCTCGCACTATCGCGCCAACCTTCCTGCCATACAACCTGAATGCCGACCCGGCAATTAACACCACATTCAAGAATGAAGGCGTGGGCGTACTGGATATTCGCAGCATCTATGACTTCGACGGTCAGTTAGGCGCAGGCACTGGCGTTACCAGTATTGCAGCCGTATCAGACCCATCGAGTGCCACCTATACAAATCGCACCGCGCGTTTCCTTTGAATTGAGAAAGCAGTCTCGCTACCTGACAAGGATGTTCGCGATGTTGATTTCGGTGCTGCGTTGGGCGTTGCGCCTTTCATGCGCGAAATTGTCGGTTACATTCCCATTGAACCGGATGGATCAGTTCGCGCCAAAGTACCCGGCAATGTAGCGTTACAACTGTCGATCACGGATGCCAGCGGTCGTACGTTGCGACAATACAGTCGTCACAACTCATGGATCAGTGTACGGCCTGGTGAGACGTTGCAATGTAACGGCTGCCATGTACCCACGATGGCCAACACCCTGACCAATGGCCAAAGCGGCATATCACACGGACGCAGTGGCTTGTTTGCAGCGTTGAATGCTGGCGCTGGCGCCGCGAACACCACATTCGCCAACGCCAATACCAGCTATACGTCAGTTAACATCGGTGACACGATGGCACAGACCCGCGCAACCTGGAGCTGTACCAACGAGAAATGCGCATCAATGACGCCCAGCGTGAACATGATCTTCTCTGACGTATGGCCAATGGGCGCCGATCCATTCATCGTACCCGCCGCTGCACGTGCGACTGACACGGTGCTCAACTATACGGGTGGCGCTGGCGTGCCACGCGCGCCCACCAGCAGTACTTGCGCAAGTGTGGCATGGTCAAGTCAATGCCGCATCGTGATCAACTACAAAGAGCACATCCAGCCGATCTGGGATGCAGCTCGTAATGAAGTGGTTGATGCCGATATGAACTCGCCCACTTTTGGTTTCCTCATCTCTGCCAGTACCTGCACGTTCTGCCACAACCACAACGCGCCGACTAATCCGGCACAGCAGCCGGTTGCGGGTCCGATGGTCACTGCTAATAACGTTGCCGCATGGCAGCTTGATCTACGTGGCTTGTTACCGGACAACAACGATAACGACAACTACAACCAGGATCAGTTTGTGTCGTATCAGGAACTGTTCCGTGCTGACTCGGCAATCACAGCAGATCCTACGTCGGGCGCTGTCGCTCCATTAAGCATTCAAGTACCGAGCGGCAACGTTGATGCAATGGGTAACCCAATTCTGATTCCCCAGAAAGTTGCCATAAACGGAACGCGCCTCAGCTCCCAAAATGCGGCGGGCTCAAGATTTTTTAGTGTATTTTTGAACAATCAATGTCAACATACGACGGTTCTGATGAACGGCACCGTGCCAGTTGGAACAACAACATCGACCGGCTCTTGCAGTGTCGATCACAGAACCTGGTTAACAACGGGTGAACTCCGGCTTATTACTGAATGGGTAGAAATCGGTGGTGCATACTTTAATGATCCTTTCAAAGCCCCGGTGAATTGATGAGACGACTGTGTGCGCTTTGCCTTTTACTGCTGTCCGCTGTTACCGCCGAAGCCAGATCGCTCCCTTCCTGGGTGCCGTTCGTCGGCGGTCCTAAAGCGCATCGCGAAGTTGTCGTTGCCGATCCGTATATCGAAATGCATAGCGGCCCCGGAACGGGGTTTCCAGTGTTCTTTGTCGTAGGCCGCGGCGACAGCGTTCAAGTTCTCACCCGCCGCACTGACTGGTATCTGGTCCGCGAACATCAAGGTCGCGAAGGCTGGGTCACCGAACAACAACTGGCTCGCACGCTGGAGTTAAACGGCAAGCAAATCAACCTTGAAATTCCCACGCTGGAAAATCTATCCAAGCATCGTTTCGAAGGCGCTGTCATGTTTGGTGATTTCGGCGGCGCGAGCCTGACGTCCATCGGGGTCAGCTACGGATTCAGCGATCATTTATCGATGGAATTGTCTGCGGGTGCCGCGCCCGGAAATATTTACGACGTTGATCTAGTAACGTTGTCGTTGACTCACACCATGTTGCCGGCCAAGCGTATTAGCCCTTACCTTACGCTGGGCACTGGCCAAATACATACGTCGGTGCACACCACTCAGGCGCAAAAAGTTGATAACACCAACCAGATCAGCTTTGTAGGCGCTGGAGTGCGTGTATATTTGACGAGACGCTTCATCGCTCGTGCTGAGTATGACGCGAATTACATCTACACCAAACGTAACCAGAACGAGGATGCTCGGGAATGGAAAGCAGGCTTCGCCTTTTTCTTTTGACACCTTTGATGGTGTCAATCCTGTTGTGCAGCAGCGGTTGTTCGCTGTTCCGGCACAAAGCTAAAACCAGCAACGAGCCTGCCACCAGTACAGGTCCGGTGGTGGTCGATGCTGCAGCGTCCGCGACGACCGCGACGGTTACTGAACCGGTTCTGGAACCAAAAGTAGAACGACGCAAGATCAAAACACCCAAGATTCATAGCTCTGATTTCGAAGTCGGCATCGTCGGCGGTATTCTGAGTATTGAGGATTTCGGTAGTCACAGCGTTTATGGCGCACGACTCGATTTTCATATCTCTGAAAGCTTCTTCCTTGAAGGCGCTTATGGCCTCAGTCGTGGTGGCAAGACAACGGCAGAAAGCCTGTCGGGAAACATCCAGGTGCTCTCCAACGCCAATCGTAAATATTCCTATTACAACCTTTCCCTCGGCTGGGACGCGTTGCCTGGCGAAGTATTCGTCGGTGAAAACCGCGCATACAACTCGGCGCTGTATTTCATTGTGGGCGCAGGTGGAACCAAGTTCGCAGGCGATAACCACTTTACTGTGAATGGTGGCTTCGGCTATCGCGTTCTCGTTAACAATTGGGTGACCGCGCGCATCGACATCAGGGACTACCTGTATGACACCGCGCTATTGAACAGCCCGAAGAAAGTCGTCAATAACCTTGAAGCCACTCTCGGATTGTCCTTCTACTTTTAGGCGAGCATTAGCTACCCTCTTCTCTACAGGACATTGCACATGAAACGCACGCCCTCGCTGGTTAAAGCCATTGCCTGCTCTGTCATCACTGGATTGACTCTGTTCAATACTGCAAGCGTTCTGGCAGCGGATACTGCCGCGCCTGATTTCACACTGCCAGCAAAGACTGGCGCCGCGGTGCAACTATCAAAGTACAAGGGTTCGGTAGTGATGCTGAACTTCTGGGCATCGTGGTGCGGCCCTTGCCGTACTGAAATGCCGTTGATGGATCAAATCTACAAGAAGTACGCAGCGGCTGGATTTGTGTTGTTGGGTGTGAATGTGGACACGGACTCCACTGACGCGCAGAAATTCTTGTCGCAAGTGCCCGTCAGTTTTCCGATTGCCTATGATCGCGAGAACAAAGTCAGCAAAATGTACGACGTGGCCGCGATGCCAAGTACCGTTTTCATTGACCGAAAGGGTCGCGTCCGTCAGTTGCATCGTGGTTATAAACCCGGTGATGAAAACGAATACCTGAGCGAAATTCGCGCGCTGATTCGTGAACCCGGCTGAACGCTCTTAGTCTGGAAGTGAATGCCATGAAACGATTGTTGCCATTACTTCTGATTGCCGGCTCGATGTTACTGTCGGGCTGTGCGATTGAACCTTGGGTAAAACCATACGAGCGTGCTGCTCTGGCTGATGAAGTCATGTCCAATGATCGCAACCCTGCTGTGGGTGACTATATGGATCACGTTCGCGAGGTTCGCGAAGGCTCACGCGGTGCATCGGGTTCAGCTGGCGGTGGATGCGGATGTAATTGATGCTTCATAACTTACAAACTGAAATTCATTCGCAACGCCGCTCCATGTTCAAGTCACTCCGTTCTATCACACTTCTACTTGCTGCCTGCTGTCTGGTGGCGCAATCCGTCAGCGCAGGTGTGTTACCTGAAGATCGGGTTGATGTACTCGGGCACAACTACCAAGGCGGTGGCGTAAAGGTGTACGGCCCGTCGATCCTGATTCGCAAGAAAATTGGCGAGAATGTTGATCTGAATCTCGCTGGCGATGTCGATATGGTGTCAAGCGCATCTTTAGACGTGATCACCAATGCCAGTCCGTACAAGGAAAAGCGCAAGCAATGGAGTGGCGGCGTTTCCTATCTGCACGGCAAGTCCACATACAGCATCAATTACCTGAAGAGCCAAGAACCTGATTACCTGTCGCAAAATGCAAGCGCGAGCATCAGCGAAGACATGTTCGGTGATCTGACCACGGTGACATTTGGCTTCACGCGTGGATGGGATCATGTAAAACAACACATCAAGACCGGTAAAGAGGACTATTTCCGAGATGACTTCAAGGAAAACGATGAGCTTGTCACCCCTCGCCTTGATCGGCGATCGTACCGAGTTGGTGTGTCTCAAATTCTGACAAAGAGGCTTGTTTTCTCTGCCAACTATGAGTCGACCGCGCAGGAAGGATTTCTGCGAAATCCCTACAGGAAATACCGGTACGGTACCGAAAACAATGCTTCTGTCACTTACGTGGATGAAATCTATCCACACACACGTACGTCAAACGCGGTGGGTTTGGAAGCAAGGTATTACTTAAATTATCGGGCCTCAGTTAAGCTAGGTTATCGTTACTACACCGACACTTGGGGAGTGCTTGGCCACACCGGCGATATTGAGTATGTTCATCCCCTCGGTAATAATTGGTTGACTGAGTATGGGCTTCGTTATTACACCCAGAAAAAAGCTACATTTTTTTCTGATTTGTTTCCCTACTTCCAATCGCAGAATTTCATGGCACGTAATCGCGAACTCGCTACATTTAACGATGTTGCATTACATCTCGGCATCACTTGGAAAATCCCGTTGAGTACCAAGGTCGCTTTCAGAACAACTTTGATGTATGACCGGATTCAGTACAATTACAAGGACTATCGCGATAATAGTCGCGTCCTAATTAACGGAAAACTGCAGGACATTCCCCCAGCCCTGCAACCATTATACAAATATGGCGCGAATGTACTCATGTTGCAGGCATCACTCACATACTGATCGTAGGTGGGCATGCTGTTGAAAATCAGCTGCACGACAATCCTTGCCTGCATAACCTGTAGTGCATACGCCGCAGGGCTACCCATCAACGACCTTAATCCCCTTCTCTCGGGGTATGACTTGCCTGCTCTAATGCCGAGTTCATTTGAGAGCAAGCAGTCCTTGGATGCAAATTTCAATCTCAGCAATATATCGCTGGATCAGCAATCAGCTTCTGAACATGCCATTGCGGATGCAGAGTTGCGTCGATGGCAGA
>DATAHE010000409.1:0-1937 GCA_036263355.1 Steroidobacteraceae bacterium
AGCCAGCGTTCTAGGCCAACCAGATCAGCGCGGTAAGCTGACAATGTATTGGGCGACAGCCCCCTTTCCATCCACACGCCGTCCAGGAAACGATCAATAATGCTGGGCGCGGTAGGAGAACCGGGCGTATCGGATCGCGAATAAACCGAAGATTTAGGTGCTACGCTCATTGGCATTCCACAGGCAGCATGGCTGCCGTCTTTGATCCTGCAAGAATTAAGTGCGGCCAAGTATGCTGAGCCAGAAATTTACCGTTGTGATTACATTCACAGAACATTTTGACTATTGACATAAAGAGACATTGATCACAGAAAATGCGCACTGGAAACGCCTATACAGCCACTATTCACATGCCCACCCACCTCCGATCCCAGTCGTTTGCGCAAACCTGGCCGCCCTGCGGTTCGATGCCCTGCCTTATTACTCTGGCAAGGATATAGGGATCCTCGACAGCCCCAACCATGATCCAACTGCTGACCTTGCTGTTTCGCGCCCTGTTTGGGGTATATGCCTGGATTACCTTTGCCCTGCTGGGATTGATTACACTGACTGCGCTGTTGCTGGTGCCTCAACTACCAGTGCGACGTCATCTTGCGCAACGCAGTGCCAGACTGATGTTGCGGATCATCGGCGTTCGTTGTGTGCTGACTAACGCCGAACTTCTGCCTGACACACCTTGTGTAGTGGTAGCAAATCACTCCAGTTATGTGGATGGATTGATCATGAAAGCCGCACTGCCCGCTCGCTTCTCATTTGTGATCAAGAAAGAAATGGTTCGTGTTCCAGTTGCTGGATTGCTGTTACAGAGGATTGGTTCGTTATTTGTTGATCGTTCCAATCGCCATGCTGGTGCGATGGATGCCCGCAAGATCATGCGCGAAGCAGTGGAAGGAAAATCACTGGTGTTCTTTCCAGAGGGCACATTTACCACCAAGGTGGGACTCGACCGCTTTCATCTCGGCGCATTTGCGACAGCACGACGTGCCGGTTTACCGGTGGTGCCCGTCGCGATTCATGGTGCACGACGCGTCCTGCGACCTGGCAGTATTTGGCCAAGGCCCGGCGAGATCACCGTTGATGTGCTCGGCGTTATCAACACTCAGCCCGAAGAAGATACCCAATCACGTACTCGCACTAACTCCGAAGCAATACGTGATCAAGCGCGTGCACGCATATTGCTCGCGTTAGGTGAGCCTGATTTGCAGACCGAATCGACTCGCGAGCTTGCAACACACGAATAGTTCAAATTCAACTTTTCCCTGATTTTTCCGATGCAGTTTGAAAGGTAAACAGTCATTCAAACCGTTTAGACATTCCGGCGGAGTAGCGATGGAAGATTTCGACTTTCAGCTTGGCGAAAACGCGGACATGCTACGCAAGACGGTAGCGGACTTCGCGATGAAGCACATTGCACCGCGCGCTCAGCACATTGATCAGCACAATCAGTTTCCCCGCGATCTGTGGCCGCAGCTTGGCGAACTAGGCTTACTCGGCATTACGGTCGAACCGGCAGACGGCGGTAGCGGCTTCGGTTATCTCGAACACGTTATCGCAATGGAAGAAATCAGTCGCGCCTCCGCTTCAGTGGCTCTTTCATATGGCGCACACTCAAACTTATGTGTAAATCAAATTCGTCGCTGGGCAACACCTGAACAAAAGAGACGATTGCTTCCAAAATTAATTTCTGGCGAACACCTTGGTGCATTGGCGATGAGTGAAGTTGGCGCCGGCTCTGATGTGATGGGCATGACGACTCATGCAGAACGTCGCGGCGATTACTATGTACTGAATGGCGGAAAAATGTGGATCACCAACGGCCCGACTGCTGATGTCGTTATTCTTTACGCAACGTTGAATCCAGCAATGGGTCCAGCTGGTATCACTGCATTTATTGTCGAGCGCGGCATGAAAGGATTTAGCAATGGCATGAAGCTCGA
>DATAHE010000410.1:0-4887 GCA_036263355.1 Steroidobacteraceae bacterium
CCCAACGTAGCAGCGCTTGCCGCAACACGTCGCAGCAAACATGATCTATCGGAATTAGCAGTATCGCTTGAAGGCATGGCCACTCATGGCTTCAACACCGAAGAAGGCCGAATTGCCGACCAGAAATTTCACGCGGCACTGCTCAAGGCATCAGGCAATGCATTTCTGGCATCGCTGACCACCAGCATTGCGGCAGCGGTAACCTGGACGACGGTATTCAAGCTGCGTCGCAGCGCATTGACTCGCGACAGCGTGCTCGACCATCGTCGTGTCTATGAAGCGGTGGCCGCTGGCAATGCCAAGGCTGCATTCAAAGCAATGGAACAATTGATTGAAATGGCGCTGGACGACAGCATCAAGGGCAATCGCAAGTAATTATCAACAAATAATCGTCAACAAGTAATCATCAATAATAATGGCTGTTACGATTAACAGCCTTTTTACGAACAGTCTGATCTGCACCGCAAAGGTGGATTTGATTTCTCCCGATTCTCCAAATGACAACGATGTCGTGAATACAGAGTTGTGTCTAATCCCACTGGGTCATTTCGATCAATGTGAGAAATCTTTCCTTACTGAGAGCTGTCCGCCAGTATCAAGGATAAGAGCAGCGATGCGAGACAGATTTCTTGCATCGTTCGAAATGGCAATTAGTCACGCCTTCACCATTTCATCTTCGCCTTGATGAATTCTGTCAGCTTCTCTGCATTCACTTGATGATGATGCACTCGTGGATGCTTGCCATAACCCGTAAATTCAAAGAACAACGTATCAATCCGGTTGTCGTTCTTCTCGGTCTTCATGCGTTGCACAGCGGTTGAAATGTAGCCCGGCCACGGCGAGCCTTCACGCGTCGCATCCATGCTGCCCAGTGCACATACAATGTAAGCCTTGGGATACTTGCCACGAATGCTAGACACAAAATCGATATAAGCCTGTATGCGCTGTTCATCAGTCGGCAATGGCAGCAGTTTCTTGTCGCGATCCGTCAGCCAGCTGTCATTCTGAAAAAGATTAATAACGACGACATCAGGTATCCAAGATGAAAAATCCCAATGTGAATCATTGTTGCCAACGGCATTCAGCTGATCGTAAAACTGCGGCATGATGAAGTCGAACCAGCTAACCATAATGCCAATGCCGCTTTGTGAGGTCATGTGCATCTCGGCGTTGAGATTACGAGCCGTGATAGCGGCATAACTCATGAAGCTGTTCTTGTCCTTGAGTAGATCGTCGGGACCTTCGTCTGGAGATTCATTACCCATACCGCTGGTGATGGAATCACCAAAGAATTCGATACGGCGTTGCAAGCGTGGCGGCGGTGATAACAGCCTGGCATGATCTGCCAATGACAGGCCTTTAATGGTGGTTGCGCCCTCTTCGCCCTCCGTGCGCTTGGTAATTAACACAGTATGCTTCCCAGACTTGAGGTGATCCGCAATCACATACTGATGTTCACCTTTTTCCAACTGAAGTATTACCGGATGGGCGAGATCACCATCGACAAATGCATTAAAGAAGTTCTTGCCGTTCTGATCATCCAGCGTGATGGCAAGATACGATCCGGTGAACTTTGTGGCAAGGCTGGTATTCGGCCAGGACACCGACACCGCGTCTTTATGCGTGAAGTCCACTCGACCCGTGTACTGCAAGTGAGCATCCACCGGTGATACGGACGTTAATGCATTGGCACTGGACATAGCCAGCGCTACGCACAATACGACCCAGGCCGAGCGACCCGTTTGCTTTTTTTGTTTCGGTTCTTGCTTCATGTGTTGATTCACTTTCGAGACCTGAAAACTGATGTTATGAACGATGTTAGCAGCCCGGAAGTCCGATAGCCAAAATCAATCGGACCTTGATTGTCACAGGTCCAAGCCTCTTATATAAGCAGCGGGCGT
Organism: Steroidobacteraceae bacterium; assembly: GCA_036263355.1. Classification (GTDB taxonomy): domain Bacteria; phylum Pseudomonadota; class Gammaproteobacteria; order Steroidobacterales; family Steroidobacteraceae; genus CAILZL01. The sequence continues at coordinate 1,902 of DATAHE010000410.1, forward strand.
TCCAGATCCAGCTATAACCTTTACATATTGACCATCCAGTCCGGACGCACGCCCAATGCCAGCGAAGTGAGTGACGGCCCAACAAGCCGCTGTCAGCCGCACCCCTGCTTTGATCGTGCATGCCGCGCGACTACGAATTATGAATGTTGATTTAATGAATCGTCGAACCGTGCTAAGAGGCCTTGCTGCTACCGCACTTCCCTTTGGTGCCTTTTCATGCGGCAAGAGCGAAGCATCCAATCAATTGGTCGTCGGCGGACTGCCTGTTACCTGTAACCTTACATTGCCTGTTGCCTGTGTCGCCAAGACTCATAGTAACAGCACGTTGCCCGCTGACAGCCCTCGCTTCGAATATCAGTACAGCAAGTATAGCGGTTGGCCCGAAGTAAAAGAGTCACTGATGGCAGGACGCATTCAGGCCGCCTACATGTTGGCACCGCTGGTGATGGACTTGAGTGACAAAAAAATCCCCGTGAAGATTGTATCGCTGGGTCATCGCTCTGGTGCGGTTATTATGGTTCGCACCGACTCTCCATATGAGCACTTCAAACAGCTGACCGGAAAGCGCATTGCCATTCCCAGCCGTTTTGCCGTGGACTTTCTTTTTCTACGCAAGATGCTGGCACGCGAGAACATGACACCCGCCGACATTCAGATTGTCGAAATGCCACCACCCGATATGCCAGCAGCGTTATATGCCAATGCTGTCGACGCTTATTGCACTGGCGAGCCATTTGGTGCCGCTGCTCAACGTGCAGGCTATGCACGACCGCTACGCATGACGCGCGATGAATGGCGCAACTATATTTGTTGTGTACTTACTGTTCGCGAAGAATTGATTCAGCAAAATCCGGAAATGGTACAGGACATCGTTAATCAGGTGCTGGGTGCGGGCGCGTGGCTGGATGAGAAACAGGAAAACCGTGACAAGGCTGTCGCGATTGCTGCCAGCAAGGGCTACTTCAATCAGGATCCAAACATCCTGAAGTTTGTGATGGAGAACCCAACGGATCGTGTGACGTATGGCGACCTGCGCATGATACGCGCCGAGTTTGAAGAGTTGATGGAACTATCAATGCAGGCTGGCACCATCAAACATGCCATTCCTTACGAAAGCTACGTGAATGATACCTTTGCCAAGAATGCAAAGGCTGCTGTCATCACGCTGTAAACAATGATGATGCTCCACCGATTTTGTATATGGCTGGTCTGCGCTTGCGCAATATCAGCCGTTAACGCGGAAGAGCTGAAGGCAGGCACTTTCTCGCCAGCACGTGTCGCACCGGACTTTTCTGTGAAAAGCTCCAACGGCGGCGCGCTGCAATTGTCGGCATATAAAGGAAAAATAATCCTGCTTGGATTTGGCTATACCTCTTGTCTCAACGTATGCCCCGTAACATTGGCTGTGCTGGGCCAGGCCGTCCGTCAGCTGGGTTCATCAGCTAACAATGTGCAAGTGATTTATCTGACCGTTGATCCTGAACGCGATGATGCTGCGCGATTGAAGGAATATCTATCTGCATTCAATGCTGCTTTCGTTGGTGGCACCGGGAGTGCTGATGAGATGGCTGCAGTTCGTAAGCTGTACGGCGTTACGGCAGAGAAGCACGGATCGGGCACTGACTATGTGATTGCACATTCTTCGTTTGTCTATGTCATCGACAAACAAGGCCGACTGCGTGCGCTGATGCCATTCGGCCACAAGGCTGATGACTATGCGCACGATCTGAAGTTATTACTTAATGAATAACGCAGACTTCAGTCAATCATGATGCATCGAATAGTAAAGACAAGCCTCTGGACCTGTGTCATCGTCCTGATAATCGTCATGACATGGGCGACTTTCACGCCAATCACTTTTCCTTCACGCGATGTGGTATTTGAAATACCCAAGGGTACGTGGCAGCGTCGCATGTCCGGCGATAAAGTGGACATTCTTCCGCAGGAGATCTTCCTGACGTTAGGTATTCACGATGTTCTGGTGCTAAAGAACGACGATGATGTACCGCAGATCTTTGGACCCACCTTGATGATGCCGGGTCAAAGTTTTCGGCTGCCATTTGAAATTGCTTCCACGAATCAATTCAACTGTACCGCTCACGCCAGTGGTCAGATGACCATCGTGGTGGATCCCCATCCAGACACACCGCTGCAGCGACTTGCGTGGCGCGTACGCAATCTCTATCGAACCATGATAACAAAACTGTCGAAGCCATCCGTATGAATGCCATCAAACGATCTTTACCGGCGATCTGCGTTATCGCGCTGCTCCTTGCAGCGTGGTGGATTGCTGTCGTGCAAACTCACAGCGTTATCTTTCCCACACCATGGCAAGTGGTCACTGGCACCGCCGAGCTGATTCAGGACGGCACATTGTGGCTGCACATCGGCGCTTCACTGATGAGAGTTGCTGTGGGCTTTGGATTGGCCGTGATCATCGCGGTGCCACTGGGTTTGTGGCTGGGCTGGGTGCAAGGCGCTTACAACACATTGAACCCGCTATTCCAGATTCTGCGCCCCATCTCTCCTATCGCATGGATACCCATTGCCATTCTATGGTTTGGTGTAGGCAATGCATCACCCATTTATCTGATCTTCATCTCATCGGTGTTCCCGATGATTGTTCAGACCACCGTAGGTGTTCACACGATAGAGAAACGCTATCTGCGTGCGGCTGAAAATTTTGGTGTATCGCGCTCGACGTTATTCCGGCAAGTGGTGATCCCTGCAACGTTGCCACAGATCATTGTGGGCATGCGCATCAGTCTTGGTGTGGCATGGTTGGTTGTGGTGGCCGCTGAGATGATCGCACTACGTTCAGGCCTCGGTTACATGATCATGGATTCACGCAATGCGGGTAATCGTTACGATCTGGTGATCGCTGGCATGATCATCATTGGATTAATTGGCTTGATGCTGGATGGTGCAATGCGCATGCTGGAAGGTCTGAAATCGGTCAGGTGGCGTTATGCGCACTAAAATTGAA
>DATAHE010000411.1:0-5102 GCA_036263355.1 Steroidobacteraceae bacterium
GCCAACGATGCAGTTGGTGACCAGAAAGTAGTTGGCAGCTGCGATGGCGGCACCAAGAAGATCACTTACAAACGCGGTTAACCGGTATTCTCCTAAACAAAACGCCGTTCTCGAAAGGGAGCGGCGTTTTGTTTTGCCTGCTTGAAATGACGAACCGTATGTGTATGATTTACTCCTTGTATACACATAAGGAAACCCGCCATGCGGACCAACATAGTCATCGATAGCCAGCTTATGAACGACGCATTGAAGGCCAGCGGCGCCAGAACAAAAAAGGAGGCAGTGGAACTTGGCTTGCGCACGCTCGTAAAGCTCAGTCGTCAGGCGAAAGTAAAAGAATGGCGAGGAAAGCTTGCCTGGAGTGGTGATATTGCCGTCATGCGACGAGACAGACAGTGATCATTGTCGACAGCAGCGTGTGGATTGACTACTTCAATGGACGGGACACGCCACACACGAACAAGCTGGACTCAGTCATCGGCATTGAGCCTCTCGCACTCGGCGACGTCATCCTCATGGAGGTACTCCAAGGATTCACTAGTGATGTGGATTTCAAACGAGCACGAGCATTATTTCAGGAGTTCGAGGTTATGGAGATGCTTGGAGAAGCTAACGCCGTTGCGGCCGCGACAAACTACAGATCGTTAAGGAAGAGCGGTATCACCATCCGCTCTTCCATCGATTGCATCATCGCAACGTTCTGTATTACCCAAAAACATTCGCTACTGTTTCAGGATAGAGACTACCGGCCTTTCGTCGAAAAGTTAAAGCTCAGACCGGTCGCTGTATAGCACGAGCTCTTTTACATCTTGATGCTCGCAAGGAACGCGATAGATTTGACGCTACCGAATCCATAATTGTTGTCCTTATAACTGACGCCCAGTGCAGTGGAACGACCCACTTTCTTCTGCAAGCTCAATTCCCAGTAATTGTCATAGCCGCGTTTACGTTTTGGATCCAGCGGATCAGAAGGCTGAGTCAAGTTGACATCCTGCGAATACAAATCCCAGCGAGTACGACCGACGCGCGGCGTAATCACAAAATCATGCGGTGTGTTGATCTGGTAACCCACCTCAATGTTGTATTCACTGAGACGGTATTTGTCCTCGGTACCAAACCAGGTCCAGTTCCCCTGGCTTAAGTAGCCACCTTCGATCAGTAAGTTGAACGGCGTAACATAGCCCAGTGAAACACCTGTCGCCAATGCAGTGACATCCACACGTTGATCGCTCGCCAGCATATCGCGATTAAGCGTAATGGTGGTTTTACCAATGCGCGGGCTGATAACGAAACCGCCGTCATCAGCCATAGCATGGGACGTGAATAGCAAACCCGCAACGGCCAGGGCAGAAAATGACTTCATTGCTTAACTCCGGTAATTCCGCAGAAAACCTCGCGGTGTGACAACGTTATGGCGACGGTTTTTATCTTCGCAAGGCATGTCCGCAACAGTCGTGCATGCTGGTACTGACAGCGCTAGATTTCACGACTGCTTCGCGCTTACACTCCATTAACTTCCGGTCATTAACTGCTAATGGAAAGTGCTCATGAGCGAATCCGCCCAGATTATCGACGTACTTAAACGCATGCTGAAAACACGCGGCCTCACATACCGCGAACTGGCCAAGCGCGTGAACCTCAGTGAAGCCTCGATCAAACGAATCTTTGCCGAAGAAACCTTCACCCTGCATCGCCTGGAAAAAGTATGCGCAGCCATCGGCATGACAGTGGGTGAACTGATCCGCAGCGCCGCCACGGAGGACAACCATAGTAATTATCTAAAGCTCGAGCAGGAACAGATACTGGCGCAAGACCCACGGCTACTAGCCTGCTTCTATTTGTTATTGAATGGCCGCAGCACACCGGACATTCAGGCACGGCTTTCTTTAAATGAACGTGAGATTCGCTCTCTGTATGTGAAGCTCGATGATGCAAGGCTGATCGAGTTATTGCCTGCATTGAAAGCACGCTTGCGTGTTGGGCCCATTGTTACATGGCGTAGCGATGGCCCTGTGCGTCGAGTATATGAACGACAAGTTAAAGCAGAGTTTCTCCATTCCGACTTCACTGGTGCAGATGAATCATTACAGTTCTGCACCGCAGAATTATCTGATGCGTCTGTTCAGTTGCTGTTTCGCAAGCTGGAACAACTGTCGCGTGAGTTCGCAGACTATGCAGCGCTTGATCGTCACTTGCCATTGAAGCAAAAACGCAGCGTTGCGTTGCTACTCGCGTTCCGCCCGTGGGTGTTCTCGATGTTTGATGGGATTCAGAGGGCGAAGAAATCGGTCTAAACAATTTTGGCTTTGGACAATATGGAGACTTTATGAACCAGTTTCGAGTTTACTTGTATGCATTTTTTGCTTGCACAACTATGCAACTGGTTTTTGCAATGCCTGCAGGTGCACAACTAGCAGACAACAATCTACCTTATCAAAACATCGGAGTAATCTCAGTCGTCGCTAAAGATTTTCGTCAATCTTATGTTGGATTGACTGTTTTTAATAACCACATGGAGTCGAATGACATTTCAGACTGGAAAGTTGATGATGGATACGAAGACCAAGTTAGCAAAATTATTAATGACGAAACAAACTATAAAGCTGAGCCAATTCACGGAGCTAAAGCAACGCTATTTAGAGTTAACGATACTGAAGGGCTGTGGAAATCGCGCAACCCTCAATGGGGAGAAATCGCCAGCGAATTACGATCAATGGCCGCAGAGAGGCACTTGGATGCATTTGTCGTAATAGCAGGCACGTATATCAATGACAACACTCAAGCAAGTTATCCCGGTGTCGGTGTGTATGCGTGGAGACGTGAGTCGATACTTTACATCAACGCAGAAATAGCGCTAATCGATGGGAAATCTGGAAAAGTTGTTGCAACAAACAAGCTTGGCATGGGAAAGCCAAAGCACGGAATTCTTTCGCTTGATATTTCAATGGCGCCGCGCACTACATTGCCAGGATATTTTGCAAAAAAGGCTTTCGGCGAACTGGACTCTGATTCGTTGAAAGCATGCAGAAATGAATTGATTGAACTACCGGTGCGCGCCTGGCCAATTACGCTTCACTATCTGTTCTCGACTAATAAAAACGCCTCCAAATAAGTATATTGCTTCCAATAAATCTAACTTTAGCTCGGTCTTAATTTGCCTGTAATTTAGAGCGGTATTGCTGCGACTAAACAGATTGAGGGTGACGGTCCATCGTTTTTAACCGTCCTGGCTGGTAGAAAAGTACTCAAAAGAACACTGACACCTAGATGCCATGCCATATAAATATTTCTGTAAGAACCTCCACTGTCGTTCGTCATAGGGATGTAACCACAACAGGAGAGCCAATGTGCCGCTTCTATCTTTCCCGGATGCCGCGATGAGCGCAGATAATATTGAACCCAATATTGCCGCGTTGGCGCACCAGTACGGGCCACTTGTATATCGTGCCGCCTACAAGCTGCTGGACAATCACTCTGCGGCACAAGATATTCAACAGGACATTTTTGTACGCTTGCTCGAACGACCACCGCAACACGTGCAATCATGGCCTGCCTATCTTACGTCGTGCGCAACAAGACTCAGCATTGATCAATTACGGCGGCAGCGACGTTGGCGTAGCTTTCTTCCTTTTCTTGGTGACACAGAAAATACCGCCGAGTCTGCCGATCAGCATGTAAGTAATCAGCAGGATGTAAACCGGCTACGAAAAGGACTCGCGCGACTGAATTCGCGAGAAGCAACCTGCTTTGCCATGCGCTTTATTCATGGCGCAACCATTGCCGATATTGCGCACGCCACCGGCCTTACTGCTAACCACGTCAGCGTGAGCCTGCATCGCGCAACTGTCCAGCTTGAAAAATTTTGCGGCGACAGCGCTGCACGAGGAGAATGAACATGACCGCGAATATGAACATTGAATTGTCACCACGTCTATCAGCACAAGTTGCTTCGCTGGCAGGGGTTCAACCTGCCGAGGAAGATGTGGCACAAGCCCAGGAGAAGTTAACTCGTGTGCTTGCAGGGCGGGCGACGATGCGGCGTGTGTTCAATGCGCGCTGGCTTGCTGCGGCAGCGGCATGCGCGGCAGCAATCGTTGCAATGGTGTTGCCGTTCACGGCATCTTCTATTGCCTTCGCTGATGTGCAAAAGCATTTTGCATCATTCAAAACGCTTTCATTTGTGTTGAACACCAAAGCCCAGGGCGAATCGATCAGCCAGATGAAAGTGTTTGTCGATCAAAACAAAAATGCACGAATCGAAACCGGAAAAGATATCACGATGGTGGTGAGCGGTAGCCAGCAGCAAATGTTAATGCTGTTTCATGGCGAGCGTGTCGCCATGCGTTTTTCAACTCGCGCCGACAAACCAAAGGACGACCCACTTGAGTGGATTAACGAGATTCGCACTTACAAGCAGGCAGCCAAGTCACTTGGCACACGCAAGATCAATGGCGTGAGTGCGTTCGGCTGGGCTTTGGAAATAAACGGCCTGCATAGCGAATTGTGGTCTAACGAAGACGGCCTGCCGCTCACGATGACGATACAGCAGAAAGAAGGCGTGACAATGCAGCTTGATTTCTCATTTGATGTGCCACTGGAAGCCAGGCTGTTCAGTCTTGAAGTACCTGCTGGTTACACGTTGAAGCAGGGCGATGATAATTAGGTCAGTGCTGAGAAGCCTTCGATGACTAGTGGGCTATTCATTTTGATTGTCTCAAGACGGTGGCGGGGGAATCCGGCCACCGTCTCGACGATGCTGTTGGGGAAGGTCTGATCAATCCACCTTCGTCATTTCGACCGACGGGAGAAATCCTGCAAGTTAATGATATTCAACGCCGCAAACAGAAAGATTTCTCGCGACGCTCGAGGTGACAGTTAGTCAGAATTCCTTAGACAAAGCTAACAGCACCGGCATACAAGAACATGCGCGTCCGGTGCTATGATCAGCCTCATGCCCCTCTCCCATTTCCATCCCGCCGTTCAGCAATGGTTTGGTCGTGTGTTCAACACGCCAACCACGGTGCAGATGGACGCGTGGCCAGCGATTCAGAGCGGTTCACATACATTAATCGCAGCGCCGACCGGTTCCGGTAAAACACTCG
>DATAHE010000412.1:0-3512 GCA_036263355.1 Steroidobacteraceae bacterium
GCATTCTTCTGCTCAAGCCACGTCTTCGGATGCTGGGTTACGCGGAAGACCGCTAACCCAGCCTACAAGACATCATCCATTACTCTCGTCGGTAGTTCGGCGCTTCCTTGGTTATCTGCACATCATGCACATGACTCTCGCGCATGCCTGCAGAAGAAATCTTTACGAACTGCGCCTTCTCATGCATCTGCGGAATACTTGCACAACCGCAATAGTGCATTGATGCACGCAGTCCACCTGCCATCTGGAACACCACCGTTACCACCGAGCCTTTGTATGGTACCTGGCCTTCAATGCCTTCTGGCACCAGCTTCGCCGTGTTCGGATTGTTGCCGCTGTTATCTTGAAAGTAACGATCAGCAGAACCTTGTTGCATGGCGCCGATGGAGCCCATGCCGCGATAACTCTTGTATGTGCGGCCTTGATAAAGAATGGTTTCGCCCGGTGCTTCTTCGGTACCCGCAAAGGTACCGCCCATCATCACAGTATCTGCGCCTGCTGCTATGGCTTTGGCCAGATCGCCCGAGAAACGAATGCCCCCATCGGCAATCAATGGCACCTTGCTGCCCTTCAATGCAGCCGATACTTCGTTAATGGCATAGATCTGCGGCACGCCGACGCCCGTAACAATACGCGTTGTACAAATTGAGCCTGGTCCGATGCCGACTTTTACCGCATCAGCACCTGCATCAGCTAACGCTTTCGCTGCAGCACCGGTAGCGATGTTGCCGCCGATGACATCGACATTGGGATAGTTTTTCTTCACCCAACGCACGCGATCAATGACACCTCTACTGTGACCATGCGCCGTGTCGACAACAATCGCATCAACACCCGCCTTTACCAGCAGTTCTACGCGTTCATCAGTGCCGTCGCCGACACCCACCGCAGCACCGACGCGCAACTTGCCTTGTGCATCGCGTGCGGCATTGGGGAATGTCGTTTGCTTGGTGATGTCTTTTACGGTCATCACGCCACGCAGTTCAAAATCCTTGTTCACCACCAGCACACGTTCCAGCTTGTGCTTGTGCATCAACGTCTTGCCTTCTTCCAGCGACGCACTTTCATTAACAGTGATCAAGCGATCACGAGGTGTCATCACTTCGCTGACTGGCGCATCCAGTCGTGTTTCGAAACGCAGATCGCGATTGGTGACGATACCAACAACGGCATTGCCTTGAAGGACGGGAAAGCCTGAGAACCCATATTGCTTGGAAAGCTCCATTACCTTGCGCACCGTTGTGTCGGGCGTAACGGTGATGGGATCGCGCAACACGCCGGATTCGTAGCGCTTTACTCGTGCGACTTCGGCGGCTTGCTGAGCAGCAGTGAGATTTTTGTGGATGATGCCCATCCCACCTTCCTGCGCAATGCTGATGGCAAGCCGCGCCTCGGTGACGGTATCCATGGCGGCAGAGATCATCGGCAGATTCAGTTTGATTCGGCGCGTAAGCTGGGTAGACAAATCGACGTCGCGCGGCAGAACTTCAGAATAGGAAGGAACCAGGAGCACGTCATCAAAGGTCAGTGCTTCCTCTAGGATGCGCATGGCGTTGACCCCACTAAAAACAGGTGCGCGATTGTACGTGGCATCGTCACGCGGGTAAACCTCTTCTATGGCATTTGGGTGAATATTTACAGGCATTTGCAGATAACAATTCACGCAATCAGCCAAGCAAAAATGCAACAAACAAGCTTACTGTTGAATATTACGGGCATACCTGTGCAGAGCTGATTCCGGCGATTATGATGTCGCCATGACACAGAGCTTCGATTTCACCGCGACCGCAGCTGTCACAACTACAGATGAGCGCGACATCTATACACCGACTCGCTTGAACGGTGAAGCACGGGTATTACTGGAACGAGGCTTTGGCAGCCTGTGGCTGGAAGGCGAACTCTCAAACTTTTCCCGTCCCGGTTCGGGACACTGGTATTTTTCGCTGAAGGATAGCGACGCCCAGCTACGCTGCGCCATGTTTCGGCAAAAGAATATGCTGACCAACTTCGCACCAAAGGATGGACTTCATGTTCTGCTTCGCGGCAAAGTGAGCGTGTACGAACCGCGCGGTGACTACCAATTCATCGCCGAATACATGGAGGAAGCGGGTGAAGGCGCGTTGCGGCGTCAATTCGAACAATTGAAGATCAAGCTCGCTGCAGCGGGTCTGTTTGCGTCTGAGCGCAAACGTGCACTGCCTGCTCTGCCGCGCCGGATTGGTGTGATTACCTCGCCGACGGGTGCCGCTATTCGCGACATTCTGCATGTATTAAAACGTCGTTTTCCTTCGATACCGGTGTTGATCTATCCCGTTGCGGTGCAAGGCAAGGACGCAGCGGGACAAATCGCCAACGCGATTCAACTCGCTGATAGGCGGCAAGATTGTGATGTGCTGATCGTTGCGCGTGGCGGCGGTTCGCTGGAAGACTTGTGGTCCTTCAATGAAGAGGTCGTTGCACACGCCATCTTCAATTGCAGCATTCCGCTGATCAGCGGCGTGGGACATGAAATTGATTTCACTATCGCAGACTTTGTTGCCGACGTTCGTGCACCAACACCTTCGGCTGCAGCAGAACTCGTGGTGCCAGATCGACAAGCATGGCTGCACAACCTGAGGGTGATGCAACAACATTTGTTTAACGGGCTGCAACGTAAATTGAATGATCTTAAATCATCGTTCAACTGGCTGACACAACGGTTACAGCAATTGCATCCTGGCATTCAATTGCGTCAACGAGCACAACGTGTCGATGAACTGGAACAACGTTTGATCCGTGCGTGGCAGTTTGATGTCGAACAACGCAAGCGATTGCTGGGTATGCGTCAGGCGAAGTTGAATGGACATTCACCCTTGATGTTGTTGTCTCAGGCGAGAAACCGTCTACAGCAAGCTCGCTCTCAGATTGCCAGCTACATTAAAGCGCAGCAACAAACAGCTCGCAGCCGGTTCGACATGGCTACACGCACACTGAATACGTTGAGTCCGCTGGCAACCTTGAATCGCGGCTATGCCATCACCACTGGATCCGATGCCAAGGTGATTACCGATGCGACTGCAGTAAAGGTCGGCGATACCATCATAACGAGATTGGCGAAGGGAAAATTAATTGCCACCGTGAACGAGATAGACAATCAAACGTGATTACAAGGTTCCTACTTGTCAGTAGGCCACACAGTCATTCCCGCGAAGGCGGGAATCCAGTAAGATCATTTGCATTCTCGGCCTCTTCAAGTATAAAAACCACTTACTTAACTGGATTCCCGCCGTCGCGGGAATGACTCATTGGCAATTTATGCTACGACTCACTTCTTACTCTTTTGCCATTTTCTTATTGATTGCAACAGTTGATGCCTGGTCATTCGATCTTCCCAAAGAAAATCGCGTTCCCGGTGGCATTGCCATCATTCAACTACCCGATAGCGCAGAGAAACCGATTGTTCATTACGGCAACTATCGCGTCACCATCATCAAGGATCAGCATTGGTTTGCAATTGTGGGCATTCCGTTGGC
>DATAHE010000413.1:0-10221 GCA_036263355.1 Steroidobacteraceae bacterium
AGATGTTCCACCAATGCAGGATGGGCACGACCCGTGCGCATTTTTTTCAGTTCATTCTTCAGCGCCAGCACACATTTTTGCATGCGTTCGGCAGCGTCTTTCTTGATATCTTCAAGCATGACTCACTCCAGCGTTGAAAAAACTCAACATCAGTTCGAATTAGTAACCAGTGTGCCAACGTCTTCGCCGCGCACAATACGCAATAACTCACCGGGCACAGTGAGATCGAAGACACGCAGCGGCAAATCGTTTTCACGACACATCACAATGGCAGTTGCATCCATCACGGCAAGACGATCAGCAAGCACTTTTTCAAAGGTCAACTTCTCGTAACGCTTGGCAGTGGGATCTTTCTTCGGATCAGCTGTGTAAATGCCATTCACCTTGGTGGCTTTCAGTAATACGTCGGCATTGATCTCGATGGCGCGCAAGCTCGCTGCGGTATCGGTGGTAAAAAACGGATTGCCCGTGCCAGCAGCAAAAACGGTGACGCGGCCTTTCTCAAGATGTCGTACCGCACGACGTCGAATGTATTCTTCGCAGACTTCATTAATGCGCACTGCCGACATCACGCGTGCGAAACCACCCATTGCTTCGAGCGCGTCCTGCAATGCCAGTGAATTGATAACGGTGGCCAGCATGCCCATGTGATCACCAGTGACGCGATCCATGCCTGCACGAGCCAGACCCGCGCCACGAAAAATATTGCCGCCGCCAATTACCACGGCAACTTGTACACCCAGGTTGGTGACTTCGTGAATCTCTGATGCGACGCGCTTCAACATCGCAGGATCAATGCCGTATTCGCCACTACCCATCAATGCTTCGCCAGACAGCTTCAGCAAAATGCGACTGAGCTTGCCGTTGCCACTACGCGCGGAACTGGATGACGCTGTGGGATCAGATGAGGTTGGCATAGAGTCTGTTTACCTTCTTCGGTGCTTTAACCGGTTGCGTGGTCGAATCCAAATTGGGCCGCATTATAAAGAACCCCGCACAAGGCGGGGTTCTTTATGTAGATCAAATTAGCTTATGGGGAAAATTATTCGCCAAAAGCCTGCTTTCTGACTTCGGCAGCGAAGTCTTCAGTTTTCTTCTCAATACCTTCGCCCACTTCAAAGCGCAGGAACGAAGCGACTTCGGCTTTGGCGGACTTCAGGTATTGCTCCACAGACTGGCTGTCATCTTTCACAAAAGGTTGACCCAGCAGGGTAATTTCGTTAACCCACTTACGCAGCTTGCCTTCAATAATCTTGCCCAGCATTTCCTGTGGCTTGTTGGCATTCTTGGGATCATTCTTCATCTGTTCCAACTGGATTTCCTTTTCCTTGGCCTGCATCTCGGCAGGCACTTCAGCCGCGGTCAGATAGGCAGGATTAATCGCGGCGACATGCATCGCAACGTCTTTGGCCGCTGCTTCATCGCCTGACTTCAACGCAACCAGTGAACCGATGCGTGTGCCATGCAAATAAGCGCCGACAACAGCTGGTGCATCAAGCAACGCGGCGCGACGTACCGTAATGTTTTCACCGATCTTTGCAATCAGTGCGCGACGGGTTTCGTCAACCGTGCTGCCATCTGCCAGCTTGGCGCTGGACAGGGCTTCTGGCGAGGTATTGCCAGTCGCAAGTGCGACCTTGCCGACATTCGCAGCAAAGATTTGAAAGTCTTTTTCACGGGCCACGAAATCGGTTTCGCAGTTCACTTCCACCAGCGCCGCACGTTTGCCATCAGCACTGCGCTCAACAACGATCACGCCTTCAGCAGCAACACGGCTAGCCTTTTTATCGGCCTTGGCCAAACCAGATTTACGCATCAACTCCGCAGCGGCTTCCAGATCGCCATTGGTTTCAGTCAATGCCTTTTTGCATTCCATCATGCCGGCGCCGGTCCGCTCACGGAGCACCTTTACGGATTCTGCGGTAACAGCCATTTTTCAACTCCACAGGCCCGCGTACGGACCTAAACAAGCAATTTCAACGATTGGATAACAACCAGCCCTGACTGATTTCGCGATCATCGGGGATGAGTCATGCGACCCATCCACAATGATAATTGCGATTATTGCGCGGCAATTAGCCTTCGGCTTTTGTGCGCTTCACTGGACGATGGCGTGATGCCGCTGCGGCATCGCCCTCATCTTCGATGTCATCCAGAGCAGCAGCGGCGACCGGCACAGCGACATCGCCTTCAACCATGGCTTTATCAACAGTGGCGCGCTTGCGACCAGCAGTTTTCTTCTTGGCAGCAGCCACCGGCCGACGACGAGGTGCAGCCTTGGATTTCGGCTTGCCTTCTTCGTCCAGCTCGACGAATTCGTCTTCGCCAGCAGGCATTTCTGGCATGGCAGACTTGCCTTCGAGCACGGCATCGGCCACACCCGCTGCATACAACTGAATGGCGCGCATCGCGTCATCATTGCCAGGGATCAGGTAATCCACACCATCGGGGGTGCAATTGGTATCGACCACTGCCACTACGGGAATGCCCAGCTTGCGAGCTTCGTGAATGGCAATGTGTTCGTGACCGACGTCGATGATGAACAATGCGTCAGGCAGTGAATCCATTTCCTTGATGCCGCCCAGGCTGCGTTGCAGTTTTTCCTGTTCACGACGCAGCATTTGCGCTTCACGCTTGCTGTGATGTTCCAGGGTGCCATTGGCTGACATCTCGTCCAGTTCCATCAAACGCTTGATGGACTGACGTACAGTTTTGAAATTGGTAAGCATGCCGCCGAGCCAACGATGGCTGACGAAGGGCATCTTGCAGCGTTCAGCTTCCTGCTTGATCGCTTCGCGCGCGGAGCGCTTGGTGCCGACGAACATTACTTTGCCGCCGTCGGTAACAACCTGACGAATAAAGCTTGCTGCGTCGTTAAACAACGGCAGTGACTTTTCGAGATTGATGATATGAATTCGGTTACGTTCACCGAAGATGTACTGAGACATCTTGGGGTTCCAGAAGCGGGTTTGGTGTCCGAAGTGAACACCCGCTTCCAGCATCTGTCGCATTGACACGCTGGGCATCGCAATTCTCCAATTTGGGGTTAAGCCGCCACGCACCCCTTGCGATAACCCGACTTCCGAGGAAATCAAGCACCCAACCGCAAGTGTCGATACGTGTGAGGATTGAAAGTTAAGTAAACTGCCTCATTATCCGGTCTTCCTGAGTTGTCGCGAGGACATTGTGCTCAGTTGGACTGACAAAAAAGCGCGCGCTTTATACCATAGCTTGCTTGACCAGCCAAATCTTTAATGCAAACGTAGGCGCGATTTTCTGAAACTGATTCCCTTGAACCGAGCAGCACTTAACCATTTCCATGAAAGTAACCATCAAAACCCCCGAAGAGCAAGACATGATGCGCCAGGCCGGGCGCATGGCGGCGGATTTGCTGGATTTTATCGCTCCCCATATACAACCAGGTGTCACCACCGATGACTTGAACCAGCTGTGTCATCAGCACATGGTCGAGGTGCAGAAAACAGTGCCTGCACCGCTCAATTACCGCGGTTTTCCACGTTCCATCTGCACCTCAGTTAATCACGTTGTCTGTCACGGCATTCCGTCTGACAAGAAACTGAAACAGGGCGATATCGTTAACGTAGACGTTACGCCGATTACCAACGGCTGGCATGGCGATGCCAGCCGTACCTTCGCCGTGGGAAAAATTGCGCCGGCCACACAGCGCCTGATTGATGTGACCTACACAGCCATGTGGCTTGGCATCAAGGAGATTCGCGCTGGCGCACGCCTGGGAAATATCGGCGCTGCGATCCAGCAATATGTCGAAGCACAGCATTTCTCTGTGGTTCGCGAGTACTGTGGCCATGGTACTGGTCGCATCTTTCATGAAGATCCACAGATATTGCACTATGGCGAAGCAGGCACTGGCATGGAGCTGAAGGCAGGCATGACCATTACCGTAGAGCCAATGGTGAACATGGGTAAGCGGCACGTCAGCCTGATGAAAGATGGCTGGACTGTGATTACCAAGGATCATTCGTTGTCAGCGCAATTCGAACACACCGTACTGGTTACCGACACTGGCTACGAAGTGCTGACACTTGGCGCCGCTGAACGCGCACAAGGCGCAGCGCAATAAAGACGACTGTGGCATCATTCGCGCCGCGATTACCGTTCATCTACATTGCATGTCAATGTTGAGTGAGGCTTACTCAAAACCGTCAACAACAGGAGTTTTTGCGGAGCCTACATGGATGTATTCACGGCGTTTTTGAGAAGACACAGTCAATATTGACATGCAAAGCAACTCGTCAGAGATTGCACATTACCGGCCTGAACTCATGCACACTTTGAATGATGATTTTGAAGACACAATCACTCAGGCCGAAGACCCGGTATGGGATTACCTGTCCATCGCGCAACACGAACTAAGCTCGCACCCCAAAGACATCGCCACCTTCCGTCAATTGCTGAGTGACGGCGATACGCGATTAAAGCAACGTTTTGCAGAAGAAGAATCGGTTGAAGTACTGGTGCGCGATCGCGCACGCATGATGGATGTGCTGTTGCGTAATGTGTGGCAACTGCATGTTGGCGACAAGTTCAAGGAACTAGCACTGATCGCCGTCGGCGGTTATGGCCGCGGTGAATTGAATCTGTGTTCTGATATCGACGTGATGATTCTTTTGCCGAAGACTGAAGATGCAGCATGGCAGCCGGCGCTTGAAGGCTTCCTCACCTTTATGTGGGACATCGGCCTTGAGGTCGGTCATAGCGTACGTACGATTGATGATTGCCAGAAAGAGAGTGCAGCCGATGTCAGTGTTGCAACAACCCTGATTGAATCACGGTTACTTGCCGGCCCCGAAGTGCTGCTTGAAGCCATGCGTCGCGCATTGAGTCCCGAACGCGTGTGGCCCATCAAGGATTTCTTTGAAGCCAAGGTGGCAGAACAAACAGCACGTCATCATCGCTACTTCGATACCGCATACAACCTTGAACCCAATGTGAAGTCGAGCCCGGGTGGTTTGCGCGATGTGCAAACCATTGGCTGGGTAGCAAAACGACATTTCGGTGCTGATTCGTTGGATGAATTGGTAAAGCACGGTTTCCTGACGCGTGCCGAATTGCGTCGTTTGAAAGCAGCACAAGCATTTCTGTGGCGCGTTCGTTTCTCATTGCATTTACTAACCGGTCGTCGTGAAGATCGCATTCTGTTCGACTTCCAGATCAAGCTCGCCAAGATGTTTGACTATGAAGACGCCACTTACACACTGGCCGTCGAACAGTTCATGCAGCGTTACTATCGCAATGCCATGGAAATTACGCTGCTGAATGAAATGCTGTTGCAGCTATTCCGCGAAGCGATACTTTCCGATCCGAATGTACAGCCGACACCGGTGAATCCACGTTTCCAGATTCGTAATGAATATCTAGAGACCACGCATGAAGATGTATTTGAGCGCTATCCGTCCGCGTTGCTGGAATTGTTCGTCGTCCTGCAACAGCATCCTGAACTGCGCGGTGTGCGTGCGACCACCATCCGGCAGGTAACCCGACATCTATGGTTGATCGATGACGAGTTCCGCCAGCATCCACGCAACCATCGTTTGTTCATGGAAATATTGCACGCTCCTGTTGGTATTACGCATGAGCTGCGTCGCATGAACACCTATGGTGTGCTGGGTCGCTACATTCCTGCTTTTGGCCGTGTTGTTGGTCGCATGCAGTATGACCTGTTCCATGTATACACCGTCGATGCACACACGTTGTTTGTGGTCAGCAATCTGCGCCGTCTTGCCATACCAAAATACAACAACGAGCTGCCTGCGATATCGCAGATCATGCAGTCATTGCCGAAGCCCGAGATTGCCTACTTGAGTGCGCTGTTCCATGACATCGCCAAAGGCCGTGGTGGTGACCACTCGGAACTGGGTTCAGTCGATTCAGAAACATTCTGTCTTGAACAAGGCATGTCGCGTTACGATGCACGACTGGTGTCTTGGCTGGTTCGCAATCATTTATTGTTCTCTGTGACTGCACAGAAGAAAGACATCAGTGATCCACAAATTGTGAATGAGTTTGCACAGCTGGTCGGTGATCAAGATCATCTGGATTATTTGTACGTACTGACCGTTGCTGATGTTCGTGGCACCAATCCGAAATTGTGGAACAACTGGAAGGCATCGTTGTTTGCAGAATTCTACGAACGCGTAAAGCGCGCGCTGCGTCGTGGTCCGGAAAACATGATCGACAAGGAAGAATTGATTGCCGAGAACAAGACTGCTGCCCGTGAGTTGTTGCTGGCAAGCGGCATCAGCAACGAACAAATTGAAAACATCTGGAAGCGTTTTCCTGATCGTTACTTCATGCGCTGTGCACCGAATGAAATTGCATGGCACACAGAATTATTATCCAAGCAGGATGAAGATGACGATTCGCCACTGGTTTCGATTCGTCAGGTGCCGGGTCGCGGAGGCACGGCAGTGATCACCTATGCATTGCAACGTCGCTTCAGCTTTGCACGTACCACTGCATTATTGGATCAAATGGGCATCAACATCGTCGATGCTCGCGTCATTCCCACATCAGACAATCATTCGCTAAACACCTATCACGTACTTGAAGATACCAACAAGGAATTGAGCGATCTTGGTCGCATCCGCCAGATTGAAACTGAATTGAAGACAGTGCTGAGCGATAAGGATTTATCTCTACCTGCTGTAACGCGCCGGGCAAATCGTCAGACTAAGTTGTTCACCACCGCCACGCAGATTAACTTCAATGATGACACCGATAACAATCGCACGATTCTGGAATTGATTGCGGGTGACCGTCCTGGATTACTGTCAGAGATCGGCAAGGTGTTTATGGAACAACAGGTGTATTTGCATGACGCCAAGATCGTTACGGTCGGCGAACGTGCGGAAGACGTGTTCTATGTGACCGACAAGTTCGGCAAGCCATTAACGACCCAGGCCCGTGATGAGTTGCAAGCTTTGCTTGCATCGACGCTGGACAAGAAAGTCGCTTAACAATCGCGAGTCTCTTGCCATGAATCCGAATCTGTCACTGCTAAAGCCCTATCCCTTCGAACGTTTGCGTGCGTTGCTTGCGAACAGCCAGCCGCCCGCGAACAAGAAGCTGATTGGTTTGCAGATTGGCGAACCGCGTCATCCTGCACCTGCGTTTGTTGCCAAAGCACTGATGGATAATCTGCAAGGCCTCGGCAATTATCCTTTGACTGCAGGCACGCCCGAATTGCGACAAACCATTGCTGCCTGGTTAACGCGTCGTTTCAAGTTACCAGCAACGACAATCAATGCTGACAACATGGTGATACCCGTAACAGGCACACGTGAGGCATTGTTTGCCTTCGTGCAAGCCGTAGTTGATCACTCGAAGCAGACGAAGCCCGCTGTGTTGATGCCCAATCCCTTCTATCAAATCTATGAAGGCGCAGCATTACTTGCTGATGCTGAACCGGTGTTCCTTAACACCACAGAAGAAAATCAGTTTCTGCCCGATCTGGATAGCGTGAGTGCAGAGACATGGAATCGTTGCCAGTTGTTGTTCCTGTGCTCACCAGGCAACCCCACCGGCAGTGTCATGTCGATGAACTATTACAAACGTGCATTGCAACTGGCCGAACAATACGATTTCGTTATCGCATCCGATGAATGCTATTCAGAAATCTATCTCAACGAATCCGAACCACCGATTGGTTTGCTTGAGGCAGCCTATGCGATGGGCAACACGGCGTTCAAACGTTGCGTGGTGTTCCATAGTCTCTCCAAGCGTTCCAGTGTTCCGGGATTACGTTCCGGTTTTGTTGCTGGTGATGCGAGCATCCTGAAACCGTTTTTGCTCTATCGAACTTATCACGGCTGTGCCATGCCCTTGCCCACTCAAGCAGTGAGCACCTTGGCGTGGCAGGACGAAGCGCATGTGATTGAGAATCGTCGCTTGTATCAACAAAAGTTTGCGACAGTACTGCCGATTCTGAAACCAGTAATGGACGTGTACGCACCCACTGCGGGTTTTTATCTATGGCCGAAGGTGGACGATGATGAAGCGTTCACGCGCGGCTTGTTTGAGCAACAGCATGTAATGGTATTGCCTGGCAGTTATCTATCACGCGCAACGCCGCAAGGCGACCCTGGTAAAGGACGATTGCGGATATCGTTAGTGGCTACGGTCGACGAATGCAAAGACGCTGCGGAAAGAATTCGCGAATTCGTTGAAAGTTAGTGGCCGTTATCCCAGAATACCAACGATGTCAGCAGCGACCACTGCGTCATTCCCGCGAAGGCGGGAATCCAGTAGAGCAAAATCGTTCATGGTGAGCCTGTCGAACCATTCATTATTTATACAATGAACCCTTCGACAAGCTCAGGGTGAACGGGTTGAATGTTGGTGCACCATATATTCGAAACTTCTAAGCGACATTTTAGTTGTTTCGTACTCTTCATAATTGAATGTCCGGATTTATCATGACCACCGCCCTCGCCTCTTTAATTACCGCTGCCTTTGAACAACGCGCCAACTTCTCTCCCAAGAATGCGCCTGCCGATGTACGTCAAGCCGTTGAGGAAGCCTTGAATCTGCTTGATCAAGGCAAGGCACGTGTAGCAGAGAAAGTGGATGGACAATGGAAGGTGAATGAGTGGTTGAAGAAAGCGGTGTTGTTGTCATTCCGTTTGAATGACAACGCGCAGATGCAAACTGGCGTTACACAGTACTACGACAAAGTGCCTCCCAAATATGCACAGTATGATGCAGCGCGTTTTGCATCCGAAGGGGTGCGCGTCGTACCACCAGCCTTCGCACGTCGTGGTTCTTTCATAGCACCGAACGCGATTTTGATGCCGTCATACGTCAACATTGGCGCGTACGTGGGTGAGAACACCATGGTGGACACCTGGGCCACTGTTGGCTCCTGCGCGCAGATCGGCAAGAACGTTCATCTCTCCGGCGGTGTTGGCATCGGTGGCGTGTTAGAGCCGTTACAAGCAAGTCCCACCATCATTGAAGACAACTGCTTTATCGGCGCACGCTCCGAGGTGGTTGAAGGTGTGATCATTGAAGAAGGGTCGGTCATTTCGATGGGCGTGTTCATTGGTCAAAGCACCAAGATTTATGACCGCGCCACGGGTGAAATCCTGCAGGGTCGCGTGCCCGCTGGCTCCGTAGTGGTATCTGGCAACTTGCCATCAAAAGACGGTACACATAGCTTGTACTGCGCGGTAATAGTGAAGCGCGTAGATGCGCAAACACGGGCCAAGACATCGCTGAATGATTTGCTGAGAACGCCTGACTGAGTCAGGCGCATTCAACTTAACTAGCCTGTCAATAATCTCGATGGGCTAAGTTTGTATAAGTACCTCACAATTCACGGTGTCCAATTTCCGCCAGAGTCGACACGGTTAAAGAAGAACCCGGTAGCGACGATAAGACGAATACCGATACTGCATTTGAGGAATCCATCCTTCGTTATTGCAACGTAAAGAGGTACGTATGAACAGAGCACTACTGATCTGGATACCTGTTGCGCTGACTTTCCCCCTTGCCGCCTGCGACATGAGCAGGTTCGAACCGGTGACGGTCGCAGTTTATCCTTCAACGCATTCGTGTAGCGTAAACGAAACCAAGCTCGATTGTGAAAAAGTAGGAGACTACTTGCGCGATACGATGAAGATTAGCCTTGATCATCATATCGATGTTTCTTACACCGGCGCCGACCCACCCGCATCCAAAGATGATCCGATGGTTGATCAAATAGCCAATACCGTTCGCGCGGCTGGCTTCAAAGATGTGAATGCAGCCAGATTTGATCTTCGTTAGCAGTTATCGCAAACACATGCGGTAAACCGCCTGTGTCTTCGTCTGTTCAAAACCAACTGATGGATAGAATTGATGGCTTTCTTCGCGGATAACGTTGCTTCGTACAACCAGCACGTCAGCGCCATGTTCCCTCGACCAGCGTATTGCGTCTTCAACCAGCATCTTGCCAATACCGATGCGACGAAAGCTGGAGCCAACCACCAAGCCAACGATCTCAGCTCGAAATCCAGATTCGAGTGATGTACTCGCACAGACGTGAATCCAGCCTGCAACCTCATCATCAACGACCGCAACGATAAGATGATGATCATCACGCTTCAACAAAGTCGTGATGCGAGCCGCCATCATCTCCGCCGTCGCTTCATAACCAAGCTCGTTTGATAGCGATGCAATGCCTGGTGCGTCGACCACTGA
>DATAHE010000414.1:0-3211 GCA_036263355.1 Steroidobacteraceae bacterium
AACTTCAAACTGTCAATTACGCAATCACCCAACGCGACACCGTCGGTCATGGCATTGAAAGCAGCGACTTTCATCTGATCACGAATGATGTTGACGCCCACGGCATTGTCGGTTGAAGGTCCGGTGACAACGCTGGGTTCAATACCGAACTTCTCACGCAGCAGCTTCACACCGCCCCAGGCAGCAACGGGATCGTTTGCTGACAACACGACTGACGTCAATGATGCCTTGATGTCGTCAGCGAGAAGAATGGCTTCAACGCCATAGGCTCCTAACAAGCCATCACCCAGTTCAAAGACGATCACATCGGGTTCGCCTTGTGCCATTTCAGTCAGCAGCGTGCGAGTAATTGCCGGACCGGTTTTTGCAGTGGTGGTCACCACACCATAGTCGGTGAAGATCGCACTGCGCTTCGCACCCGCATCTTCCATCGCAAGAATGTCACGACGCAGTGATACGCCTGTTGCCTTGAACGCATGAATATTCAAGCCACGATGACGCATGCGTGAAACAATCGCACACGCAGCCGCTGTCTTGCCGGCTTCCATACAAGTACCCGCAAGCGCGACCACAGGCACGTTGCGTGTATTGACGGTTGTGTTGTAATCCAGCGGCTTGTAGCCCACTTTGGCAGGCACACCAATGCGTTCGCCAAGATAAGGAAACTGCAACACCACGCCAAGCACTCGGCAATCAAAAGGCTTGCCCTTATCGGGATTTGCAGAGTCACAAATGCCCAGCACACCACCGATGTTCAACATCTGAATGATGTCACCTTCTTTCACCGCTTCAGGCAAGTGACCCGAGTAGCCGAATAAGGCTTGACGATGCCCGAGTGCGCCGACAACGATGTCGCCCTTGGCCACTTTAGCCATGCGGCCGCTGGTTAGTTCCAGTGTGTTGTATGTCGATTTACTGGTAAGAATTTCGACAACCAGCACCACACCTTCCGCACAGGGAATGTTGCTTGTTTCAATGCGCAGTTCATGACCCAGGTTCAGTGCCTGAGTAATGGAAGCCACTTTATCGACCACAACTGTTTTCATCGCTTTACCTTCTAGACCATCGTCTAATTGTTGAGCTTCGGAGACTCAGCCCAACCTATAACACTTCGTCTCTTCGTAGGCTGGGTTAGCAGTCCTTCGCGTAACCCAGCATCTTTATCTTCGATGCTGGGATTCGCTGCGCTCATCACCAGCCTACAATTTAACTACCCCTCACCCTGCCCTCTCCCTCAAGGGGCGAGGGTATGCAGAATCATTTTCCCGCTCTCTGCCAGAATGAGCCGGTCAACGACAACATCTTTGAATAACCCAATGCATCTGCTGCGGTCCATTCACCGGCTGCTTCACCGTACACACCTTTCGATGCGGCCATGATGGAGTACTTCGATGTCACGCCTTCGATGAAGGCGTTACCTGGGCGATACTTCACTTTTACTTCACCACTGACACGATGTTGCGATGACACTAGCAATGCTTCTATGTCACGACATACTGGATCAAGATGCTGACCTTCATGCACCCAATCACCGTATTGCAGTGATACTACTTCTTTCACGCGCACTTGCTTGCCAGTGAGCACCAGCTTTTCCAGTTCGCGATGCGCATTGAGCAACACTTCTGCGGCAGGCGCTTCAAATGCCACACGACCTTTAGTACCAATGATGGTATCGCCGACATGAATGCCACGACCCACACCAAACTTGGCACCTATGAGTTCCAGCTTCTCGATCACTGCAACGGGATCAAGCTTTGCACCATCAACTGAGCAAGGAATACCTTTCTCGAAACCCACCGTATGCACTTCGGGCGCTTGTGGCTTACTGAACGCATCCTTCGATAACACCCATGCCTCATCGGGAATGGTGTCATTCGAAGTCAATGTTTCCTTGCCGCCGATAGTCACACCCCACAAACCACGATTCACTGAATACGCAGCACCGTACGGAGGCAGTGGTAACTTTTTGTCTTCGAGATACTTCAATTGTTCGGGACGCTTGAAAGCGCGATCGCGCACCGGCGCAAGAATCGTCAGTTCGGGAGCCAGCGTTCTTAACGCCACTTCGAAACGAACCTGATCATTGCCCGCAGCCGTACAACCGTGAGCAACGACTTTGGTGCCGAGCTTGCGTGCGTATTCCGCAATGATTTGCGCCTGCATCACACGCTCTGCACCCACACACAGTGGATACAACTGACCGCGACGCACATTACCCATGATCAAGTATTTAAGTACTTGATCGAAGTAAGTCGGTTTCGCATCAATCAGGATCTGTTGTTGCGAGCCGTAAGTTTTCGCGCGTTCTTCCAGCACCTTGGCTGCGTTCGCATCGATACCGCCGGTGTCAACGGTCATGGTGATGACAGGGCGGTTGTAATTCTCTTTCAGCCACGGCACCAGGAATGACGTATCCAGGCCACCGGAGAAGGCAAGCAGAATGGGTTCGGAACCAGCAGGTAGTTGTTCAGTCATGATTGTTTCAAAAGATCACAAAACAAAATAATTCAAAAAAGTTGCAATTCAATTCAGTACACCACCACGTCATTCCCGCGTAGGCGGGAATCCAGATGGATACCGTTTACCCTGAGCTTGTCGAAGGGTTCATTAAATTCATAATGAATGGTTCGACGGGCTCACCATGAACGGAAATTACTTACTGGATTCCCGCCTACGCGGGAATGACTCAGTGAACACGTGATGCATAATCGTAAACATCGCTGTCAGATTTCCTGGATACGATGCATCAAAAATGAAAAGCACTGCGAAGACGTTTACTCAACTGTTGTTGAGCGCGTCCATCAGCAGTGGCGATAAAGATGGTGTCGTCACCGGAAATCGTTCCCACCACCTCGGGCCAATCGGCTTGGTCAATCGCCACGGCCACGCTTTGTGCGGTGCCCGTCGTGGTTTTGACCACAGTAAGCGAGGGGCCGGCGACTTTTACATCGGTAACAAAACGGCTGACAGCATGAAACGGATCGGCACTGGCGGCAGCTCCGTCGGGGACGATGTAGTGATCACCGGCTTTGGCAACCTGCAGCTCGCGCAGATCGCGACTGATGCTGGACTGCGTGGCATCGAAGCCCTGCTTTTTAAGCAGCTTTACCAGCTCCTCCTGTTTGCGCACGACGGATTCACGGATGATCTTGACGATCGCCGCGCGTCGCAAACTGGATTCGTGAAGCTCTGCTGCCATGGAAAACCAAAT
>DATAHE010000415.1:0-1659 GCA_036263355.1 Steroidobacteraceae bacterium
TATCGACAAGGGCTTTGATGTCAAGTTACTGCACACCATACACGGCATTGGCTACCGACTACACATTGCCGGTAACAACACAACAGAAGCGCAATCATGACTGTGAAGTGGACGCAGCGCCTGCGAAGAAGCTTGTTGCGAATAATGCAAAGGATCTTGCCTGCGCAGCTCACACTGCGTCAGCGCATTGCCACCACCATGGTCGCGTTGATTACCGTTGCCGGACTGCTGCTGGCCCTGTGGATGATCCTGGCCAGTCGACGTCTGGAAGAAAATGTTACTTATGATTTGTTGTCGGAAGAATTAACGCACTACGAACAACGCCTGCATCAAGACCCCGGCAGCGAGCCATTGCAATCCGCACAGCTACGAATTTATCGCTCGCGTGATATACGTGAGTTACCGCGCGAGATACAACGCTATGCGCCGGGCACTTATGGCCCCATCCGCATTGACAACCGCTATCTTCGCGTACTGGTGCATGACACCGAGTTCGGTCGGCTATACATCACCTACGATGTTACGACGCAGCTGCACGAGCAACGCATTGCCAGCATTATTCTGGCGATTGGCGTTGTCACTACCATTGTTCTTACTGCGTGGCTGGCTCATGCAGTTTCAGGTTTGCTGGTCGACCCCATCACGCGTCTTGCCAATCGCCTGAGTGACATTGATCCTCGCGAACGCCATTTACGCATTGCCAGCGAGTTCGCCAGTAATGAGCTATCACCCATCGCAAAATCCATTGACACGTTTCTGGAACGGCTCGATGGCTTTGTTGAACGCGAACAATCGTTTACCAGCACGGCCAGCCATGAACTCAGAACACCGCTCGCAGTCATTCAAGGGGCGATTGAACTGCTGATCAGTCAAACAGCCGATATCCCACAGACCCACAAGGCCACTGCACGAATTCAACGTGCAGTGCGCGAAATGGCCGATTTCACTGATGCATTGTTACTGTTGTCGCGCGAAGAGCGCACTTCCGAGAAAGTGGACAATGAATGCAATGTCAATACCTTGTTGACTCGCATCATTGACGATCAACAATCAATGAGTCGTGATCGTCAAATCATTCTACAAGCGGACAGCACAACCATCATGGTGCACGCGCCTGACAGCATGGTGGCAATTGTTATCAGCAATCTTCTGCGCAATGCCCTGCAACACAGCGATATCCACGGCGTGCAATGCCAGCTTCATCAAGATGAGTTGATTGTACGAAATCACGGTGCTTTAACGGCACCCTCATCACAGGCATTTGAACGTGGATTTACCACACGCGCAGGCGGACATGGAATGGGACTGTATCTGGCCAGAAGAATTTGCGAGCGTTATGGCTGGGTGATCACCTTGCAGGAAGTTGGTGACGAGCAGGATAAACAACGCATTGTCGAGGCGCGGGTGAAATTCAGTTCGTAGTTTTCACCACACCGCTCAAACCACTCGTCTTAGTACGCGATGCTTTACTGTATCCGTCAAGTCCTTGAAACCGCCAAGTTGTTCCAGCATTCGCTGCGCATCTTTCTTGGCAAGTGCGCTGGTAAAGTAATAGCCCTGCCCTTGATCACAACCCAGTTCACGGAGCTTTGCTAGTTGCTCGGAAGTTTCGATGCCTTCTGCCACCGTATATAACTTCAACTCACGTGCCATGTTGAT
>DATAHE010000416.1:0-1708 GCA_036263355.1 Steroidobacteraceae bacterium
AAACAAAATAAGGGTGGGCAAAATAAAAACACAACCAGCAACGATCAACGTCATGAACACTGAGAGAAACCATCGTGGAAACTGATAAACGTTATTTCATTGCCGGTTTATTCATCGTCATCCTCAGCATTGGCACGGCGCTGGGCTTTATGCTGCTCGCCGGTTCAGAGCGATCCGATGATGTGGTGTATTCCATTCGCTTTAAAGAATCAGTCAGTGGTTTATTGCTGGGTGAATCCGTCAAGTATCGCGGTGTCGATGTGGGCAACGTTAAATCCATGGCGCTGGATGCTGCTGATCCACGCATTGTGCAAGTCAATGTACTTTTGCATAAAGACGCGCCGGTAAAGACAGATACCAAGGCGATACTTAAATTGAAAGGCATCACGGGTGGTGTGTATATCGAACTGGATGGCGGCACTCCCAATGCTCAAACGTTACTGGCCGCCACGCCAGCTGGACAAGCACCCGAGATTCAATCGGAAAAAAGCAGCCTTAATACTGTGCTGGATCAATTACCCCGTTTAATTGACAAGCTCTCGGCTATGGAAGATCAGGCCAAAGATATCTTGAAAGATACGAAAGAGCTGACTACCAAGGTAAAAGAAAATCCATCATTGTTGTTGCGACGTCCAAGAAAAAAAGACCTGGAGCAAAAAACTGATTCGGACAAAGGGAGTGGCAAATAACGCCGCGAATCCTGCAAAAGCTGCGAGCAGCAACTGTACACGTCTAATCGAAGAACTGGACGTTTTCGAAAGCTGTGTAGTCTGAGACAATCTTCCAGAGAATCGCGGCGGAAAACCTTGTAATGTGTGCGTCGTTGATGGGCAATCACAATAGAGGCATTCCGGGAAGCCGATGCGAACACCTGAAGATCTACAAGCGTTACTGGATGACGGCATTATCGATGAAGTCACTCGTCAGTTGAAAAGCGGCAAGGAAGCGTCCGTTTTTGTGGTTCGTTGTGGATCCGAAATACGCTGCGCCAAGGTCTACAAGGACATGGCACAACGCAGTTTTCAGCAACGTGCGCAATATCAAGAGGGCCGCAAGGTTCGTGGTAGTCGCCAGGCACGAGCGATGGCGAAGAGCACTCGATATGGCCGTAAGGAGCAGGAGACCGCCTGGAAAAACACCGAGGTGGATGCGCTTTACCAATTGGTTGCTGCTGGCGTGCGCGTGCCGCAGCCATTCGGCTTCTTCAACGGCGTGCTATTGATGGAGTTAGTGGTCGATGCAGAAGGGTATTCAGCACCGCGTCTGGGTGAAGTAGATCTTTCGACGCAACAAGCGCTTGAGTTTCATGCCTTCCTGATCAACCAGGTTGTCCGTATGTTATGTGCCGGATTGATTCATGGTGATTTGTCGGAGTTCAATGTGCTGGTTGATGCAACAGGCCCGGTCATCATCGATCTGCCACAAGCAGTGAATGCAGCGGGTAACAACAACGCTTTCGCCATGTTGCAACGTGATGTCAACAACATCACTGAAACATTGGGGCGCTTTGCGCCCGAATTATTGATGACCGACTTTGCCTCCGAAATGTGGGCCCTGTTTGAGCAGGGCGAATTGAAACCCGACAGTAAACTGACTGGTGTATTCGCCAAAGATGAAACTAACGTGAACGTCGCAAATATCATCGAGGTGATCGACGATGCGCGTGAAGAAGCCATCCGTCGTCAACTTGGTCGTGATGAAGCGCAAG
>DATAHE010000417.1:0-4842 GCA_036263355.1 Steroidobacteraceae bacterium
GACTCCTTACGTCGATGCATTGAAGGGCGCAGACAAGTCGAAGCCACTGGCTGGCATGCGCATCGGTGTGATTCGTGCGTTGTACTTGAAGAAGTCACCCAGCGACGCCGCAGTCAGTGATGGCATCAACAAGGAACTGCAAGTACTCAAGGATCTGGGTGCAGAACTGGTTGAAGATGTGATGCCGGGGTATCCCGATGATCCATCGATGCCGAACATGACCTTTGGTTTCAATGATGCATTTGCAGAGTTGCTGCCGTTCCATATGCCAGAAATTTTCTCGTGGAAAAAAGACGGCAAGCCGATGTTTGAAGTGCCGGGTTGGGACGTCACCAGCCGCAAGTATCTTGTTGCATTGTCGGCGCATAAAGCACCGTTGCCAGCCACGATGAATTTCAACAGTGTGGTCGCCAATCCGCCCACCAATCCGGATGCAATTACTGGGTATACCTTTGCATTCCAATTTGGTCAGTATCTGGCTCTTCGCGGCGATAGTCGTGTGTATGACTGGCAAACGCTGAATACTAACGCCAAGTACTACAACGACACACGACGTGCAGCGATGAAGAACTGGGAAAACAAGGAAATGGATATTCGTACCGATGCGATCACTTACACCATGAAGCGCCGCGACACCTTGCGCATGGCGATGATCAAGGTGCTGGAACAAAATCATCTCGATATGTTCGTCAACCCAGTGAATCTGACGCTGCAAGGAAAGATTGGTGGCGCAACCATTGGTACCGGTGGTGGTGGCGGCGCTGGCGGACCTGCCTTTGGTTACGGTGCGATGCTCGGCATTCCAGAAGTGTTCGTGCCCGCTGGCTTTGCGACAGCGACTTATGATCCTAAATTTGCGCTGAGCAAAGACGGCAAAAAATACGAAGGTGTTGAAAATCCCGAGGCGACTAAACTCGGTGGCATTGGTTTGCCATATAACATCGGCTTCTGGGCAGAACCTGGTCAGGAAGCCGCGTTGATTAAAGTGGGTGCGGCGTATGAGGCAGCAACACATCATCGCGCACCTCCGCCTGCATTTGGACCAGTGAAGGGTGAGTTGTAAGCATCTATTACTTACCCGTTTAGTTATCAATTTATGGCGCGCACTTTGAGCAAGGACTACTTGAAGTGCGCGCTGTTGATTTTTTCGCTGGTATTGGTTTGCGTATTTCAGGCGGACATGGCACTGGCTGAAGAACAGCTATCAATCGTACAGGGCGTTATCGTTGCTGCTTCCACATCCATGCCTTTGGAAAAGGCTACCGTGATGCTTGGTGAAAAACATTCCACGACAGATGCCAAAGGTATTTTCACTCTGCGCGGTGTCACGGTGGGGAAGCGGACATTGTCTATAAAAGCCGATGGCTATCAATCAAAAGAACTTGTCGTCGATGTCGCTGCTGGCATCAATCGACTGGGTTCACTTGCATTGATTACTGATTCAGTGCAATTGGCCGATGTGAATGTTAATGCCACCGATTCCACGGCGCAAATTGCGTTCGAAGACAAGATGAGTACTGAAGTGGTGACCGATACAGCTTCCGCCGCTGCATTAAATAACGCCAACTCCAGTAGTGGCGCAGATATCGCCAAGGACGTCAGTGGTGTCGCTGTTAGCAAAGGTGCTGGTGGTACATCTACGGTATCCGTGCGTGGCATTGATCAACGCATGCTGCGTATTACTGTCGATGGTCAACGTCAGGGTGGTGCGGGTAATCCACTCGATAACATTCCGGCGGAGATTGTGCAGTCACTAGAAGTGACCAAGACATTTACCCCGGACATGGATGCAGATGCCGTCGGTGGTGTTATCAATATTAACACTGGCGGTGCCATCGTTAAGGACGCCTATATTCAAGGACGCAATCAAGTCACACACAATGTCCTGGCTCCACGTCCTGGTCTGCGTAATAGCCTTACGCTGGCGCAGCCCTTTTCGCTATTCACAAAGGAGCACAATGCCAGTGTGGTCGTAACAGGTAGTTTCGATGATCTATATTCACGTCGCGAAAGACTTTCTAATCTGCGTGAATGGACATCGCAAGTTTCGCCTGGACCTGATCCTTACACCAAGTCACTGGTGCCTGTTCTCACGCTGCCTTTGATAGAGTCATCCAATGAACATCGTCAACGGGGTGGTTTGGTCATCAATAGCGATGCGCGTTTCGGTGATCTCGCCGTGTATCTCCGATCTAATATGAATCGCGACTGGACACATCGTGATCGTCGTATCAACGATACCGACCCAGCAGAGGGAACACCGATGTCACTCACGCCATATTCCGCTAACTTCAGCGGAGTGCCACTAAGCCGTCGTGATGTGGACCAAACCATGGTGCGCGAAGCCGGTAATTTTTCACTGGGTGCGAAATCCAAATTCAATGGTAATGAGTGGGATGTGGTCGCTGCCTACACATTGACGCATGAGGATGAACCACATACTTACGAGTCTGGCTTTAACTCTGATGATGACTTTGCGGTTGGTTATGATCTGGCTGATCCCTATCATCCACGCTTCAGCTATTTGGATGAAACCACACCCGGTGATTCAGCCGCAATACGCGATCCGTCCCGCTATCACCTGAACTACTTCAGTATCACCGATGCGACGCTTCACGAGGAAGATGCGTCGCTCAAGTTCAATCTAAAACTGAATTGGGACACGGGTAACTATCTTAAATTCGGTGGCAAGGTAGAACGTCGTCATCGCCGCTCTGATATCGACCGGGATTATTACAATGCGGGTTCGCAAGCACTGGCCATGACCCAGGTATTGAATGCCTCTCAACTTGCTTTGCGAACAGCACCCTATGATATCGGGCCTGTGCCGAGTGCGCGCCTGGTGAATGGTTTGCTGACATCTAATGCGGCTGCGTTTTTACTGGACCCAGTAAATACCAGTATCAATTCTAATACTGGCGACTATGCGGTGACCGAAAACATGTGGGCGTTGTATGCCATGGGTAAGTACCGATTATCTCGCGACTGGACATTGATTGGCGGCGTGCGAGTAGAGGGCACCAAAGTAGGTTCAACAGCGACACAGATGAATCTGGATAACACTGGCGCGTTGCAGGGATTTGATCTCGCCAATGTGAACAGCAGTTACACCGAGCTGCTGCCGAGTCTGCATCTTCGCTACGATGCTTCGCCTGCCTTGGTGTATCGAGCCTCGATCACGCGCTCGATGTCTCGGCCAAGTAATGCAGACATCGCGCCCTATCGTACTTTAAGCTTTGTGGATCATCGCAGTCGTGTCGGTGCGCCCGAGTTAAAGCCCTACCTTGCCACTAATCTGGACTTCTCTGTCGATCATTACGATGCAAAGTATGGACTCGTGTCGTTCGCCTTGTTTTACAAGAAGATTGATCACTTCATCACCGATGCTCAGTATCCAGTAACAATTGGAAACCTGGGTGAATTTATAGAATTCAAACGCATCAACGGTGATACGGCGCTGGCAACCGGAATGGAACTCAATTGGCAGGGGCCGCAATGGAACCTGCCGTTGAAACTTGGGCGTGGTTCATTGGAAGCCAACTATAGTTTTAATCATGGTGAGGCACATCATGCGACGCGACCCGGCGAGACTTTCCCACTGCCGCGTCAAGTAGATCATCAAGGATCGGTCAAATTCCACGAGCAGCATGGTGCACTGTCAGTGGACGCCAGCGTCAACTATCGAACGGGCTGGTGGGAAGATCTGATCGCCAAAGATTTTGATAACTACATCAATGCAGCATGGGAAGCAGAAATCAGTGGCTCTTATAAACTCAACAAGACTGCTCGACTTACTGGCGGCATCAGTAACTTACTGGATCGTCCCACGCGCCACTACGCGGGAATTGAATCACGCATGAATGACTGGCAACGCAATGGACGGGAGTTTACTTTGGGGTTGCAGTGGAAGATGTAGCGCCCAAGAACTAAAACCTGTGCTTCAATTGTAAGTCACCAATTTCACACTACATCTCCTTAGTCTAATATCTATCAGACTGTTTCAACTCTGTCGACGTGCGGTTTTAATCACGGATACGCCCGTATCAAATGCCAGCCCATAAAAAGATTTGTCACCAAATTCGAACTGATCGACAACTTGCAGCCCAAGTTTTTGTGTGTGGGCAGTATACGAACGTAGATTCACACGATTGATAAACGTATAGCCAATTGGGAAGCGTTCAGCGAGAACCAGCCGCATGCATTCAAATAGCGCTTGAAAGACGCCAGTACCGCGATGGTCATGTGCAATACATATCGGCCCGTACTGGAAGGAATTGTCAGCCGTAATGGTGTTTCCATTTGGTCCAGCTATAGGAAATCTTGACACCATGTATCTGAAAATTGGCCAGGCGGAATAGTACTGCCAGCTACCGGCTAATAGATACCCTGTAACTTCAGAGTCATTCACGGCGACAAATACACCGTCTTCTGCGATAAGCGATTCGAGTTGTGGAATAGTAAATGGTGTTGTGACAAACCCATCCGACAATTTTTCTTCAGAAAGCTTGCTGATCAAGTTCTGCTCTTGCACTTGCAATATCCCACCAATGTCGGCTGAAGTACCTAAGCGAGTAATCATCCTAAACGCTCTCCTCAATAGCTAATTACTTGTTTTCTGCATCATGGCATGCGAACTCGATAAGATAACCATCCGGGTCATAAACCTGTGCTGCGAAATAGTTTGAATGAACATGCGGCATCAAGCCAGGGGAAAGACGAGATTTAGCGCCATTCGCCATAGCAACTTCATAGGCGGCTGCGACGGTTGATCGATCTTTGGCGCGAAAGGCGAAATGAGCCAAACCCAACTCAGGCTTTTCGGTCAACCAAAAATCCTTCCCG
>DATAHE010000418.1:0-8620 GCA_036263355.1 Steroidobacteraceae bacterium
CGAGCAAACCCAGCAGTCCACCCACTGATCCACTGACGCGTTCCTTCAATGCATTGTTGTCAGCGCGTGTCATCTCGTCAGGCGCAGCGAATGATCGCAACACTGATAAGCCACGTCCCACTGTGCTACCGGGTGTGTAGATGGAAACCTCAGCAGCATCCATCAAGCGCTGAATACGGTCACCATCTTCTTGCCAATCGCTCAGGCCTTTCTTCCACGTCTCAGCAGTAGCACTCGCAAACTCCTGTGGCGACAGGCCTTTGCGTTTGGCTTCGCCTTCATCAACCCAGGGCAGAAAATCTTCGCCGCGTAGTTTCGGAAACTGCAGTGTAAAATTGGCGATATCGCCTTTGGGATCGATGGCTAATACAGGTATGCCATCAATCGCAGCTTCTTCCAGCATAGCGAGACACAGACCCGTCTTGCCACTGCCTGTCATGCCTACACATACGGCGTGGGTGGTGAGATCGCGCGAATCAAGCATCACCAGTTGATCACGATCTTTCCCAGTGTCCGCATCCACTTCACGTCCAATATAGAACTGTCCCAATTTTTCATATGCAGGCAGAGTCATAATTCACCAATTTACGGAACAACAACACTAGAAATCATTTAACGCATTTGTATCAAGGATGTTTCGGAGCTTCCACGGACGGATTCACAGCGCTTTTTGAGCAACGTAGAACGTCAGGGTGCAACAGGCACCTAACTACTCTTTCACTCTGACCATGCCTTCCTGCGCCACCGACGCAACCAGATTACCTTGACGATCAAAGATGGAGCCACGCGATAACCCACGTGAGCCAGACGCACTCGGACTGTCGATGACATACAGTAGCCAGTCATCAACACGCAATTGACGATGGAACCACATGGCATGATCAATGGTTGCCAGTCGCAGCTTGGCACTGGGAAAAGCAATACCGTGAGGCTGCGTAGCGGTACGCAGCAAGTAAAAATCCGATGCATACGCCAATACCGAACGATGCAATTTTGGATCGTCTGGCAATGTATCCAGCGCCTTGAACCAGAATTCGGTTAACGGATCACCCGGATCAGCCGACATCAATTTTTCTGGATTAACCGGACGGAACTCAATCGGCAATGGAACCTGAAACCAGCGCTTGAGTTCAGAAGGTACATTCGGCGCGGCCGCTACCACATCGCGAATATCACGTAGCGATTCCGGTGAAGGCACCTTCGGCATGGTGCTTTGATGATTCAAGCCACTTTGAAGGGTTTGGAACGACGCGGACATGTGAAAAATCTGCTGCCCGTGCTGAATGGCTACCACACGTCGGCTGGAGAAGCTGCCACCATCGCGACTTCGATCCACTTCGTAAATGATCGGAGCGCTAACATCACCTGGCAACAAGAAATAAGCATGCAGTGAATGCACCATCCGATCGGAGGCAACCGTAGCGGTAGCGGCATGTAGCGCCTGACCCAGAACTTGCCCGCCAAATACCTGCGGCAATCCCAGGTCACGGCTCATGCCGCGAAATAGATTTACCTCAAGCCTTTCCAGCTCCAGCACATTAATCAAATCTGCAAGCACAGCATTCATGGATTGCTCCTGATACGGTCACAACACTTTATCAGGTTGCCGACCTGTTGCGTTTACCCTTCCGGATTCTGCATGAGGCCGTCCGATAAAACTGCTAAAGTTGCGCCTGTTTTCGTTGCCCATTCAATCCCAAGGAGCACGTCATGAATCGTCGTCACGCACTACTCGCCCTGCTGGGCCTTCCGGTTGCCGCAAGAGCATTGGATCTAGGTTCGGTTACCAGTGCACTAGGCGGCGCAGGCAATATCACCGATCTGCTTTCCAGTCAGTTGGGTGTGAGCAGCAATCAGGCCCAAGGCGGTCTTGGCGCCATGCTGACCTTGGCAAAGGAAAAATTGCCCGGAACAGATTACGGCAAGATCGCTGGACTCTTACCCGATGCTGCGAAATATATTGATCTGGCCAAAAAACTTGGTGCAGTCGTTGGCCCACTTAAGAACATGGCTGGCTTGAACAAGGCATTTGGCAAATTGGGTATGAGCAGCGACACGTCATCAAAATTTGTCCCTGCGGTAACCAACATTCTGGGAACCACGGGCGGTGATAACGTTAAAGGCTTGTTGGCCAAGGTGTTCAAGTAATCGCATAGCGACTTATGGCGATGACGACAGTGGTCATCGCCATCTACTACCTGACAACAAATAACAACAGACAACAAATCAATAATGAAGAATACCGAGACCAATCAGCGCTGGTTTTTGCTATTGATGTTGATCATCACCGCGCTATGGTTTGCCACACTAGGTACACGTCGATTGCTGGACCCGGATGAAGGCCGCTACGCGGAAATCAGTCGCGAAATGCTGGTGACTGGCGATTGGATAACGCCACGATTAAACGGCATCAAGTATTTTGAGAAGCCTCCGCTGCAGTACTGGGCCACGGCAGTTGCTTATCAAGTATTCGGCCTGAACGAAATTTCCGCACGACTGTGGTTGGGCATCACCAGCTTTGGTGGAATCCTGTTTGCCGGATTTGCAGCTTCACGATTGTTTGGACCACAAACCGGACGCGCAAGTATGTTCGTGCTCGGCAGCATGCTGATGTACATGGCACTGGGGCACTTCGATACGCTGGATATTGGCCTCGGATTTTTTCTCGAAATAACCGTATTCAGCTTCCTGCTCGCGCAACATGCCGATGAAAAGTCATCGCGAGAACGCAACTGGATGCTGCTCGCGTGGGCTTCTGCGGCTTTGGCATTTTTAAGCAAGGGATTAATCGCTTTGATCCTGCCTTCACTGGCATTAATTGTTTATACCGCTGTGACACGCGAGTTCAGTGCATGGAAACGTTTGCATATCGTCAAAGGTCTTGCTGTATTTCTACTGGTGGCAGCGCCGTGGGTGGTCTTGGTCTCGCGTGCCAATCCTGAGTTTCCTGAATTCTTTTTCTGGCACGAGCAGTTTGCGCGCTTCCTGACACCGATTCATTCGCGTGAGGGACCGTGGTGGTACTTCATTCCTTTTCTGATTGTCGGTGCATTACCCTGGACATCGCTCTGCTTTGCCGAAGTGCGGCGCAGCTGGCAACAGGATCGTGTTGCGGATCAATTTCAATATCGACGCTTCCTGTGGGTATGGGCCGCAGTGATCATGTTGTTCTTCAGCAAATCACACTCCAAGCTTGCGCCCTACATCGTGCCCTTGTTTCCAGCGCTCGCAATACTCGCGGCAGATAGCTTGACGCGATTGCGCAATACCACCATCCGTTGGCATCTATGGATTGTTGCAGCACTGCTGGGATCACTGGCGACGGCGATTGCGCTGTTGCCGAATACGATTGCCGGTAGCAACTCGGTCGACATGGTGACCTCACTGAAGCCACCTACTGCCACTGCTTTCTTTGTCGTTGCCATTTCCGCAGCAGCTGCTGCGGTATGGGTAATTAAGCGTTCATTGCAGAGCGCCATCATCATTCTCGGTTGCGGAACAATGATTGGATATTCCGTGCTGATCTGCGGTGCTGATGCGCTCGGCAATACCCGGTCCGCAAAATCACTGGCTGAACAACTGAAGCCGCAGCTGAAAGCAGAAAGCAAACTCTACAGCTACTACGATTACGAACAAACGCTGCCTTTCTATCTAGAGCGCACTATGACGCTGGTTAACTATCGCGGCGAACTGGATTTCGGCCTGACGCAGGAGCCGCAGCTATGGGTGGCAGATAGTGATGCCTTTGCCAAAGCCTGGGCTTATGATGCTCACCCAATTGTGATCATCAGCCCGGAACGGTATAACGCGCTGCGAGAAAAACTGCCAATGACCATCATTGCACAACAAGCCAATCTGCTCGCCGTTGGCAAGCCAGCTGCCACTCAGTCATCAATCGAATAAGCACATGACCTCCATCGCATTTATTTTGGTACTGACCGGCGTATTACTGAACGCCTGTGCACAATTGCTGTTGAAGGCGGGTACCAATGCGGTAGGCCACTTCGAGTTTTCTGCCAGCAACATCATGCAGGTGTTACCGAAATTCATATTTGAGTGGCACATCCTTGGTGGTTTGATGTGTTACGCCATTAGTGTGGTGGTATGGATCGGCGCGTTATCGCGTACACCGGTCAGTGTGGCTTACCCGATGTTATCGATTGGTTACGTCGTTAATGCTATTGCCGCGTGGTATCTGTTTGGTGAAGCGTTAACACCCGCTCGCATTATTGGTATTGTCGTGATCATCGGTGGTGTGTATCTAATCACCCGCTAAAAGGTGCTGAACGTCGATGGCTTCGAAGGTACCCAGGAAAACCACAAAGTCATTCCCGTGAAAACGGGAATCCAGTATTAACAGATCATCATTTTCGCGCTTTCATGTTAATTGAGACTTCCAATAGATTTTCTTTAGTTGACTCATGCCTTCACGGTAATGACAACACTGCGCGGGATACACTCCTGCTTGCTTCACGACTCATTGCTATTACCAGACACGCACGATGACTATGACTGCACCACGTATTCCGCTTACTAAGCCCACCATCGACGAAGCCACCATTGAGGGCGTTGCCGAAGTCCTGCGGTCTGGCTGGATCACTTCTGGCCCACAAGTCAAAGCATTTGAAGCCGCACTGTCCGAATACTTTGGTGGCAGGCTGGTACGTGCGTTCAACTCTGGCACCTGCACGATGGAAATTGCATTACGCATTGCAGGTATTGGTCCCGGTGATGAAGTCATCACTACACCACTTTCATGGGTAGCAACGAGTAACGTGATTCTGGAAGTTGGCGCGACACCGAAGTTTGTTGATATTGATCCAGTGACGCGCAATATCGATCTTGATTTGATTGAAGCTGCGATTACCAGTAAGACTCGCGCGATCATTCCAGTTGATCTTGCTGGATTGCCGGTAGATCGCAACAAGCTTTATGCCATTGCAAAAAAGCATAACCTTCGCGTTGTAGAAGACGCCGCACAAGCCTTTGGTAGCAACTGGCAAGGCAAGCGCATTGGTTCGTTTGGTGACTTCGTTTCCATCAGCTTTCATCCCAACAAGAACGCCACTTCGATTGAAGGCGGCTGCCTTGTTGTTAACAACGAGCAGGAGGCAAAGCTTGCAGAACAATATCGTTTGCAAGGTGTCGTACGTTCGGGCTACGACGGCATGGAAGTAGAGCTCGTTGGCGGCAAGTTCAATTTGACCGACGTCGCTGCACGTGTGGGCTTGGGTCAGTTGCCGCATCTCGATGAGTTCAACAACCAGCGTCGTGCGCTGGCTCAACACTACTTTGATACTTTTGCAAAAACACAAGCTGCATCTTATGGGCTGAAGTTGCCTGTCGCAGATATGTCGCAATCCAATTGGCATATGTTTCAAGTGGTATTGCCGGAGCAACGCTTGAATGTGAAGCGCGCACAAATCATGGCCGAGCTGGATGCCGCAGGCATTGGCAGTGGGGTTCACTATCCGGCTATTCACCTGTTTAAGCTCTATCGTGGCCTTGGCTGGAAAGAAGGTGATTTGCCGCACGCGGAATACATCTGCCGCAACATTCTTACCTTGCCTTTGTTTCCAGCCATGACCAATGCCGACGTAGAACGCGTCGTTGATTCATTATTAACCATTGTTCGCAATCACTTGAACTGATTCGACACGAGTGCCATGAGTAACATTGACCTTTCTATCGTCATTCCAATCTATAACGAGTCAGCTGGATTGCAGCAGTTGTTCTCGCGTCTGTATCCCGCGCTGGACAAATTGGCCAGCGATCTGAATCTGCGCTATGAGTTAATCATGATTGATGATGGCAGTCGTGATGACTCTCCCGCGCAACTGCGTGAGCAATTCACCAAACGACCCGATGTCACACGTGTTGTGTTACTCGCAGTCAATGCTGGTCAGCACATGGCCATCAAAGCAGGCTTTGAACGCACGCGTGGCGACATTGTCGTAACACTGGATGCCGATCTGCAAAATCCACCGGAAGAAATATACAAGCTGATCGTCAAGATGCATGAAGGCTATGACTACGTCGGCGGCTATCGTCGCGAACGAAATGACACTGCGTTCCGCAAATATGCATCGCGCATGATGAATGGTATTCGTGAACGAACCACGCGCATTCGCATGCGTGATCAAGGTTGCATGTTGCGCGCTTATAGCCGCGTGATTGTGGATGCCATTAATCATTCTAATGAAGTGAACCTGTATATCCCGGCGCTTGCGTTTATTTACTCACGCAAGCACACCGAAGTGGAAGTGGAACATGAAGAACGCGCCGCCGGTGAATCGAAGTATCCATTGTCGAAGCTGATTCGTTTGAACTTCGACTTAATGACAGGCTTCTCACTAATGCCGCTGCAATTCTTCTCGATGTTAGGAATTGCAACCTCAGTCATCTCCACCATCTTCGTAATCTTCCTCGCCATTCGTCGCTTGATTGTCGGCCCTGAAGCAGAAGGCTTGTTCACCTTGTTCGGCATTGCTTTTCTGCTGCTCGGTATTTGTCTATTTGGCATGGGCTTGCTGGGTGAATACATCGGTCGCATTTATCAACAAGTGCAATCGCGCCCACGCTACATGGTGCATGCAGTGCTGGAGCAGAAAGACAACACATGACCACCGCTGTCGTATTCGCATATCACAACGTTGGCGTTCGCTGCCTGTCAGTCCTATTGGCACATGGCATCGATGTCAAACTGATCTTCACCCACGAAGATGATCCCAAAGAACAGATCTGGTTCGGCAGCGTGGCGCAACTGGCCAGCGACTATCAACTGCGTGCCGTGACACCAAAAGATCCGAACACGAATGAATGGATTCAGGAGCTACAGCGCATCAACCCCGATTTCATTTTTTCTTTCTATTACCGGAACATGCTGAAGCCGGAAATTCTCGCTTGCGCCAAGCGCGGCGCTTACAACATGCATGGTTCTTTGTTGCCGAAGTATCGTGGACGCGTACCAGTGAACTGGGCTGTGATTCATGATGAAAAGGAAACCGGCGCGACGTTACATCAAATGCTGGTCAAGCCGGACGCAGGCGCCATCGCCGCCCAGCAATCGGTACCTATCCTGCCCAATGACACAGCCTTCGATGTATTTCAGAAGGTCACCGTGGCGGCGGAAATGGCTCTGGACAAGGCACTGCCGCGCCTTGTGGATGGCACCATTAAATTGATTGAACAGAACCTCGCTGCGGGTTCTTACTTCAGCGGCCGCAAGCCAGAAGACGGTCGCATCAACTGGCATCAGAGCGCGCTGCAGATTCATAACCTGATTCGTGCGGTAGCCCCACCCTATCCCGGTGCTTTCGCGGAAATCGCCGGAAAGACGCTTAAATTCCTGCGTAGCCGAGTCATTCAGCACACTGGAGCCAGGTCACCCACCGCCCGATTGTATTGGGAGAATGAACGCTTAAGAGCGCAGCTAAGGGACGGCTCTATCCTTGAATTGCTGCAGGTGGAATACGACGGCAAACCGGTCGGTCCGCATCTTTGGCAGGCAATAACGGGGAATCCAGTTTACAATCTGCCCTGATTTGTCCTCGCTTTATTCAAGTATTCTGGTAACGCATCCCATGAAAAAAGTACTGATCATTGGCGTCAATGGTTTCATCGGCCATCACCTGGCTTCCCGCATTCTCAAGACCACGGACTGGCACATCTACGGCATGGACATGAACTCCGATCGTATTTCGGGCTTGCTGAATGAACCGCGTTTTCATTTCTTTGAAGGCGACATCACCATCAATCGCGAATGGATCGCCTATCACATCAAAAAGTGCGATGTGATTCTGCCGCTGGTAGCTATTGCCACACCTTCAACCTATGTGAAAGAACCACTGCGCGTATTCGAACTCGACTTCGAAGCGAATCTTCCAATTATTCGTGCGGCGGTAGAGTACAAGAAGCGCCTGATCTTCCCATCCACCTCAGAAGTGTATGGCATGTGTGGCGACGAAGCGTTTGATCCATATGAATCAAACCTCGTCTACGGCCCCATCAACAAGCCACGCTGGATCTATGCCTGCTCCAAGCAGATGATGGATCGCGTGATTGCGGCGTACGGCCAGCAACAAGGTTTTGATTACACCCTATTCCGTCCCTTCAACTGGATTGGCTCGGGTCTTGATTCCATCAACAGCAATAAGGAAGGCAGCTCACGCGTGTTGACTCAGTTCCTCGGTCACATCGTTCGTGGGGAAACTATCAAGCTGGTGGATGGCGGCAAACAGAAGCGTTCGTTCACGCACATTGATGACGGCATAGATGCATTGATGGCGATCATCGAGAACAAGAATGGCATTGCCACCGGCAAGATCTACAACATCGGCAACCCGACTAACAACTTCTCGGTGAAGGAACTCGCCAACGACATGCTGGCACTCGCCGCCAAGTATCCTGAATATGCCGAATCGGCAAAGAAGGTAAAGCTGGTCGAAGTTACTGCTAATGAATATTACGGCAGTGGCTATCAGGATGTGCAGAACCGCGTACCCAAGATCGACAACACCTGCGAAGAACTGGGCTGGAAGCCAAAGATCACAATGAAAGATGCCCTCGAACGCATTTTTGAATCGTATCGTGCTCATGTGCGTGATGCGCAGTCGTTGGT
>DATAHE010000419.1:0-4426 GCA_036263355.1 Steroidobacteraceae bacterium
AGGGCACATATGAAGCAATTTTCATCCCTGCTTTTTATCAATAACCCTTCACTGTAACAAGATGGTCATGATGTCTTGTAGAATACACATTGGTTATTAACTGTTATTTCCAATGTCGCCAATTAAATCTTTCCCGTTAAACGTGCTAGCGCTATGCACAGGCAACTCCGCTCGCAGCATTCTGTGCGAATCGCTGATCAACCATCATGGCGGCAAAAATTGGGTTGCTTACAGCGCAGGCAGTCATCCACGCGGCGCAGTACATCCAATGGCATTGCAGACTTTGCGAAGTCACCATCACGACATTGCAGGCTTGCGAAGCAAGAGCTGGAACGAGTTTGCAGACGCCAACGCACCCAAGCTGGATATCGTGATCACGGTATGCGACAACGCTGCCGCAGAAGTTTGCCCTGTGTGGCATGGCGCGCCATTGAAGATTCATTGGGGAATTGTTGATCCGGCAGCAGCATCGGTCAACGAACAAGCGGCTGCTTTTGAACGCACCTATGTGACGCTCGAACGTCGCATCAAGCGTATGGTGGAACTGCCTATTGCAGATCTGGAAAGAGAGTTATTACAAACGGAATTGCGAAGATTATCACTGGTGGCTTGACGACAATCCGTTCGCCCTGAGCTCCGCCTGTCCTAGCCTTGTTAAAGAATCGAAGGGTCTTCTCGGAGAAATGAATGCTTCGACAAGCTCAGCACGAACGGAAGCCGGATATCGCTGATTGGCTGCTTACAGCTGTCATTTCGAGCAACGCGAGAAATCTTTGTGAATCGACCGCGACATCGAAATTAATACGGCCTTACTTGACCAAAACCATCACAGATAATTGAACAAGCTCAGCTGTGCAATCTTTGCGTAAGACTGTTGCGCCGCCTGCAATATCACCTGTTGCTGGTTGTACTTGGTCAACGCAGTCGCATAATCTACATCGCGCAGGTCAGACAATGACTTTGCGATATTATTATCGGAATCCAGGCGCTGCGACTCCGTGGTGTCCAGCGTATTCAATCTCGCGCCAACATCGGCACGCACTACTGACAGGTGATCCACGGCCTGATCAATCTGCTGCAGCGAGCCACCGAGAACCGTGGCGATATTGGCATTGATAGTGTCGTTGCTGCCTGGCTGACTTAAAGCGGCGATGACGGAATTCAATGTCGTAAAGATATCTTCCTTGCGTGATTGATTGATAGAGAATGAATCGTTAGTGGCCGGCGCACCCGTTACTGACACCTGCACGCCGTTGAAGGCTATCGCGCTACCCGATGTGTAGTTGCCCGTCGAGACCACATTTGGCGTAGGCGTTGCTGAATCGGTAATTTGATACGTAGTTGCACTGGTGAATGTCAGCGTGTAGTTATCTGGCACCCACGCAGTGCTATTGGTAACTGTTCCCACAGTAATAGCACCGGAACCCGTGTTCGTACTATTCGCTGCGGTATAGAACGTACCATTGCCCTGGGTAATATTCATAAACGCTTCGAAACCGGAGTGCCCATCCAGCACACGTTGCGAAGGACCGATCTGCACCAGTCGCGCACTTTGATCACCAGCGTATTGAACAGCGCCACTGTTGTTGCTGCTGAAAGGCTGTGTTTGCACCGCATAGCCAGAATAGAGATAGTCGCCATTGCTGTCTTTACGGTTAGCGACATCAATTAACGCCTGCAGACTGGTTTTTATTCCGGCAACGATGGACTGACGGTCACTGGATGACAGTGCACCAGTGTTGGCACCCTGCACGACCAGATCACGCACATGCTGGATTAGCGTGGTGGCATCACTCAGCCCCTGCTCATCCAGATTCAACCGATTGGTTGCTGCGGAAATATTCTTGCCGTACTGATCATTGGCTTGCTGCTGTTGTTGCAGCGATGCAATACGCACTGCTGCAACCGGATCATCGGAAGGGCGCGATACTTTCACACCACTGGAAATCTGGTTCTGTGTCTTGTTTAAGTCAGCTTCCGCCTGCAGGATGGCGTTGGCCGCGCTGCCGTGAATCATTGATGTAGCAATACGCATGACTTTATCCTACTGCCTGTAACAATGAGTCAAACAAGGTCTTGGACGTCGCAATAATTTTTGCTGCGGCGGCATAAGCCTGCTGATAACGAATCATGTTGGCGGCCTCTTCATCGAGATTGACGCCAGACTTGTTCTGCTGCGTGGCATACAGATCGTTGTACACCGCCGTCTGTGCAGTCAGATTGGATTGCGCCTGATTGGATTTAACACCAATGTCTGCAATCCAGCTGCCCATTGCCGCATTAACCGAAGTAGTACCGCTGTTAAGAAATCCTTTATCGAGCACGCCAGCCAGTAACAATGCATTGCGATTGTCACCCTTGCCGTTCACATTGCTCTGTACGTTAAATGAGTCACCAGTGGCCGGTGTGCCGCTGATGGCCACTTGCCAGCCATTCACGTTAATGGCTTGGCCACTGGTATATGCATTGGTGGTTACGCCACCATCAGTGGTGTATGTCGTCGGTGAAGTGAACTGAATCGTTACTGGCGTTAACAAATTAGCGTTTGCCGCATTTGTTACCGTACCTTGCGTGATGGTGGCTTTGCCAGCATTCGCGGTATTCGCAGAAGCCAGTATCGGTGCTGCTGCAGCAATGCCACGCGGATCAGAAATATTGACTGAGAGACCTGATACCGCATTGCTAGTAGGCTTGATTAAAAAGCGATCACCTGTGGCAGCGGCCCCACCAACAACAATAGACAATCCATCTGCAGTAAAAGGACTGACGTTAGTGCCGGCACCCGTCATCGTAATGG
Source organism: Steroidobacteraceae bacterium (assembly GCA_036263355.1). Classification (GTDB taxonomy): domain Bacteria; phylum Pseudomonadota; class Gammaproteobacteria; order Steroidobacterales; family Steroidobacteraceae; genus CAILZL01. The sequence goes on from DATAHE010000419.1 coordinate 2,798, forward strand.
ATTGACCAGTATCACTACGTTGCAAGGTCCAGCCTGTACCGGTGCGCGTTAATAGATAATCCGCAGTCGTAATCTGTTGCGCATTGCCCCGCGTTACATTCACCGTACCTGTACCGGTGTTACCGGCGTTATCCAGTGTGCCGACGCCACCCAGGCTGAACAAGTTACTGCCGAGATTACCATTCAAATCCATACCGGCATTCTGTTGCTGATTGATCGCCGTCGTCATTGCAACGGCAATCTGACCGAGATTGTTCTTGGCGGGATCAAGCAGCGAACTACGGAACGACAACAAGCCACCAACCGTGCCGCCAGTTAAGGAGTTGGTGATATCGGTTTGACCGGTATCGTTCTGCAGCATCACGGAGCGACGCGTAATATCATAAGGATCAGCTTGCGTTTTCAGTGACGCCGCAGTGGTACCCAGCACCAGTGCCTGACCGGTGCCGATAAATACATTCACCTGCCCATCGCCTTGCTTGATGGTGCTGACATTGATGTGTTGTGACAGTTGATCGATTAACGCATCGCGCTGATCCAGCAAGTCATTAGGCGTGGCATTGGTCTGTCCGGTTGCAATCTGTATCTTTGCGTTGAGATTGGCAATGCTCTTGGCAAGACCACTGATCGCAACGGTTTCGCTGTCCATCTGTGCATTTAGCTGCGAACTCAATTGATCAAGACGCGTGCCATACGACTTCAATGTATCCGTCAATGACTGTGCCTTGGAAATTAACAACTGTCGTTCAGCAAAGGAGTTGGGGGAATTGGAAACGGTTTGAAATGCATTGGTGAGATCCTGTAACGCAGCGGATACACCACTACCAGAATCGCTGAACAAATTATTGATCTGATCAGCATACGAATTGAACGCATCCCACTGACTCTTCGCGCCAGCAGCCTGACGCACCTGACCGGAAACAATGTCATCGTATACGCGACGAACATCCACCACCGACACGCCATTGCCAACCCAGCCACCGCCCTGAAATTGCGGTGTGTTTTCATTGAGCATGGTCTGCTGGCGACTGTATCCCGGTGTCGCAGCATTCGAGATGTTGTGACTGGTGGTATCGAGAGAGGACTGGAATGCCAGCAGTCCCGATACGCCAGTGGATAACATGTCAGACATGAACGTTACTCAACTCATGCAATCCAGTCATTGGCCAATTTTTAAAGTGCACTTTCATATCAGGTATCGACCTTGGCACCCTGCCCTTGAGATCCGCCTACACGAGAGACAGCGGCATATTGAGAGGATGGGCGATTAGTTAATGACGACACCAGCGACATAACGTTGCGTGCTACCGCTTTCAGCTTATGTGCGTAATCGGGGTCGGTGGCGTAGCCACCCTTTTGTAAGGCCTGCGCAAACTTTGCGGTATTCGAACCCGCATTCAACGTTTCACCATAACGCGAGTGATTGCTCAACATTGCCGCGTAATCAGAAAAACATTGTTCCGGTGATTCATATGCCTTGAAGCGCTCCACCTTTTTCACTGCGACGCCTTGTTCGAATTCAAGCGTACTGGAACCAATGCTATTGCCGTTCCAGCTGGAACCGGCCTTAATGCCAAATAAGTTGTGACTGCTGCTGCCATCGTCATGACAAGGCACATGCTTGCCCCA
>DATAHE010000420.1:0-6819 GCA_036263355.1 Steroidobacteraceae bacterium
GAACCATTGTGCCTCGCCATTAGAGGTGCTTCTATACTTCATATTCTGTCAGCGGTTGCTGACTCATTATTTCTTTTGACCTATTTTTCAGGTCATTTAGCACGCTTATTCAAATTCACGATCAACTGTTGCGTTCTATGCCTATGGATACTGACTCCACTAAAACCTAGCCTCCTTCCGTTACTAATACGTCATGTTAATTACTACGGGTGATTACGGCGCTACAAAGTGGAGATCCCCATGTTATGGACCAGAAAGAAAGCAGTATTGCTGTTGATAACACTATGTGCGCTCGGCAGCAACTCGATTGTACTCGCGGCATCGCTCGAACTAATCAACAGTAACCCCGCTGACAACACAACGAATGTTTCACGAACCGATACGCTGACATTACAATTTTCTGCGTCTCTTGTTGCTAGATCGGTTCGTAGTGATACCGTAACGCTAGCAAGTCCTGCGGGCACCCAATCAGTTTCGCTAACGATCACCGATGCAACCGTGTCTCTGCATCCTGTCACTCCACTATTGCCATGGACAAATTACACACTCAACGTGACATCGGTAATGGGGCGCGGTGGCGAGCAACTTGCTGCACCCGTTACCCTGCATTTCAAAACTCGGGATGCATCGTGGCAAATGTTTCCTAGTAGGATAGACCGTTTAACATCGCAGTGGAGTCCGGTCACCGCCACCAATGCCAAAGGTATTCGCTTTGTTGCCTGGTTACAGTCGAATGAGTGGGGTACTGGTGACGATATCTGGGCGGTTCGTCATATGCCCGGCACCACATCCAGTGCGGTGCGTATCGCAAGCTTTCCGCAAGATGAGTATGTCACCGAGCTAAACGTATTTGTCGATGAAGACGGCAATGCATTTGCAACATGGGTGATTCAGAAGACTCCTGTCACTTATCCACCGGCATGGCATCAGTGGGCAAATCGTTTCGTGACAGGCAGTGGGCCTGGATCGGGCTGGGGGACGGCGCAAATCATTGATGGATATTCGACTCGCAGCGCCACCAATCTGCATCTTGTTTTCGATCATGCTGGCAATGCGGTTGCGCTATGGCAAGAGTTTATCTGCTGTGGATACCATTCGCCGCAAAGCATCGTAACGACGCGTTATACCCGTGCAGCCGGCTGGGGCCACCCCATACATCTCGATGACAATTCTTTTTTCGTGAACGGACCAATCGATATTCAGCTGGACAATGCTGGCGATGCCTATGCTACCTGGTCGACGCTTGAGGACCTGCACTATCCTGTACCAAAGTTGTTTGTCAGCTATTACAAGGCAACATCCGGTGGCTTCGTATGGACTCCAGAACAGCTAATCGCCACGCAATCGACAATGAACTCTACGGGTGCGCATGCGCTCGCCGTTAATCCACGCGGCGATGCAATGTTGATGTGGGCCGACGATAGTGGATTAAAGTACGCCCGCACTGATGCAGCAGGCCGATGGAGTGCACCGATAGTCATTGATCCAAGCGTTACAACTTCTCCATCGCAAGTGGTATTGCTCGACAACGGTCAGGCTTTCGCTGCTTTTGTAAATGGCGTTAAGACATTCATGCCGAATAATGGCTGGTGGAGCTGGACACATCCATTACTGGTAAATCAGAACGCGAGCAGCGATCCACGTGTTGTTGTTGACTTGAACGGCAACGCATTGGTTGCATGGACTCAATCCGTTGATGGAGTGAACAGAGTTTATACCAAACGCTATCTTGTAAATCGTGGCTGGTTTGGTGCCGCACCCATTGATAGTCAATTTACTTTGGGCGGCCGCCTTCAGGAATTGTTTCTCGAACCAAGCGGCAGCGTAGTTGCCACTTGGCTGGAGAATAACTCCTCGGGTGATTTGGACGTCATGACTTCGCGGTTTGAGTGACGCCCAGTGCAAACTGGCAACGAATCAGATTGCCAGGCAAACGATGGTTAGCGTTTTATGCGGACCACCACCGCACCCATCATGTCACCCTTTTTGAAATCCTTCCGCGGGCTGTCCTTATGGTTGTTGTGACAGCTAACGCATGCTTCCGCGACAGCAATATCAGCATACACAGCGGTGAAGTACTTCTCGCCGCCCAGTTCTTCATCCAGATAGTATGACTTTGATGCGTCTGCTTTTAATTTGTCCATACCCTTACTCTCTGCATCTGTGGCGGGCATGTTCTTTTTGTTAATCGCCCATGGAGAGATCAGTGCATATGAAAATCCTGGCGACTGTTCATTGACTCGTTCGGCGCTAGCGCGGAACATCTGTGCTGGCAATACCAATGCCTTCTCCTCTTTCCAGTGTTCGCTGGCTTTAATCACCTTGTCTTCAATCGTCAAGCGATTAACCACCATCTGCGTATAGACGGCACGATCTGTCTCCAGCACTTTATGAACGGCGTCAGCCATGCGTTGCAATGATTGGTCGCCCTGCTCGCTGGATTGCTTGCCGCAGCCCACAAGCGCGATTGCCATGATAAAAATTATTCTCTTCATTTCTTCTGCTCCACGGTTTTAGATTCGGATAGCTTGCGTGCTTTGACCCAGTCAACACTTTGATGAGTGGGTGACGGCAAACCAGAAAAGTTATTCCTGATTAATTCGGTACTACTCAGCGCGCGCAGCGAGAATTCATAGCCGTGACACGTCATGCACACTTGTTGCAGCATCTTTTCCTGTGGTCGCATCATGGCGCTGATGTTGTGCTGCACTGTTACCTGCTTTTCGCTATCGATCAGATGCGGCATATGACAGGTTGCGCAGCTGGCGCCGGTATCCGCATTCGCGCGCCATAGTTCAGCATGTTTGCTTTGCTTCCATGCAAGTGAATGCTCATCGGCATGACAACCAAGGCATGACTCAGACTCCGCCTTGATAGTGTTGTACTGATGCGGTTGGTGGCAGCTGTTGCAATTCATCGCTTTATCAGAAGCCGATTGCTGCATGGGTAACGCGCTATCTTTCACTGTTATAGTTGAATTAAGCGTAGCGAACTTCATTCCGTGGTGACCTTGAGTCCATTGATTAAATGAATCTTCGTGGCAATGTTTACACACAGACATATCCACCGACCACGATTTGCCTTGCTGGTGACAATCACTGCAGTTGGCATGACCATTGGCATGCGAAGAAGTAGCCCATTCACCGAGGACGCTACGATGTTTGTCGTCAACCGCCATGTCTGCCACCAATTTCTTTTTGGCAAGCTTGGTTCTGATCGGCCGATGTGTACCAGTCGTCGTATCCGTCTGGTTTAAATGGGCGGCGATAAAGTCTTCATTCAATGCACGGTTGTCGTGATAGCGATGGCAACCGGCGTTCGTACAAGTTGAAGGATCAATGTCCTTATGATCGGGCCGATCATTTGCCACATCGGCATGACAGGCAATGCAGAAATCCTTTGGCTGCGACAATGTCATTGCACTGGTGCGTTCTGGTACGTGCTCCTGGTGACAGCTGAGACACTTCTTGGCATCCATCACTTGTAGCCACTTGGCGTTGCGCGGATCGCCGAATTTTTTACTGCCATGTGAGTCTTCCATTGCCACCAGTTCATCTGCGTGACAATTTCGGCAGCGCTTTTCGACTTCGTCTTTACTGGAGAAAGCGGCACCGTGACAACTTGAACATGCGAGTTCAATCTGATGATGCGAGTAGCTGAGTTTGGCGGGCATGAATGCACGCTTGTCTTCGCTGCCCAGCGTAAAGCCGTAGTACAGACTTACGCCCGTTACTACCAGCAATACGTAAATAGCCGTCCTATAGGCTGGTTTCATCAGAAGTAATAAACCTTCAGGATGTGAAACACGAGGATGGCTGGTAGCGGAAACAAGACTGCCCAATGCAGCGAACGAATGTTGGCAGAGATCGTGCGAAGCTGCTGACTACGTGATCCATACTTCCAGCCCAGTGATGCAAACCCACCCAGTAGCAAGGTCGCCACAAATGACGCACCCAGCACGGCGTTAAGTCCATAACCCGTGCGCGCACCGGTATGGACAATGAACGTGGCGACGACAACGCATACTGCGATGAGATGCCACGACATCAGCGACAGCTTCTGCGGTTTTCGATTGTTACGTTGCAGGCGACGCAATAGCGCAGGAACAAAGGCACCTATCATCAACGTGAGCAATAGATAACCAGTTACCTGCTTCGGGATAAAGCCACGCCACAGAACATCGATGAGGCGCCAGTGAGACTGCCAGCTTGTTGCGAATGGAAGCGTACAAGCCGCGATGATGGCGATTGCAGTAACCAACGCAAGTACTGTTGAGCTCCATAGTCCTGTCGGCTGTGACGCTGCTGGTGAGCCAGACCGGTTAGACGTGATGATGGCAACACGCTGCGCACAGGACCCACAATGCAAGCTTGCTCCAGTTTGTGCGGTGATTTGATCATGGGAGTGATTAGCATCGCGCAACTCGGCCAACTTGCCGTAAGTAGTACCAGTGCAAAAGCAAATCACTGTATCAGGGGTGATGTGGCCGCTGTGCGGCAGCTCGCCAGTTTTGTAGAAGCGCCGTGCGATAGTGTCGGACCAGGGCAGATTTCGTTCTACTGCATCGGTAAACGCACTGAGATCCAGACCGGAGTCTCCGATGACAATGGCACCGACAATGTGATTGTCTTTAACGAAGATGCGACGATAGGCATGCTGGTTGGGTGTAAATGACAAACACTTTTCTTCGTTCGAAGTAACATCGCCAATTGCCGCCACCACGCAGGATTCCATCTTTAACTGAAAGACCTCCGCGTGTCGGGAAGCAGGCAGGGATTCATTGAGAATCGCCGCTGCTGCACAGCGTGCCTGCTCCAGACTGGCACTGAGATTGCCTGCAACCTTGCCACGTCGTTCCGCGCATTCACCAATCGCATAGATGTCAGGGTCGGATGTTTGTTGCGAGTCATTCACCTCAATACCTAAGTGGTATTGCAGATGCGCATGTTCGGCAAGTCCGATACTGGGAGAAATACCGGTTGCACAAACCACTGCATCGTAAGACAGCGAAGTATTGAGTTCATCGTGCAACGTGATGTGACCATAGTCGACTTCTGCCGCAATAAACCTCGTTGCAACATGCACCCTCACACCCAGTACCCGCAGATGCCATGCCACGCACTCTCCGGCACCACTGTCGATCTGTCGCGAAAGTAGATGTGATGAACGAGCGAAGATGGTGACATCGTCACAGAAGGCTCGTAAAGCACGGGCCGCTTCGATGCCAAGCAAGCCGCCACCCAGCACAGCAATGCGTTTTGGCGCCAGTCTTGCAATTTTTTCTACATCGTCAAGCTGTCGAAAGTCGAACACACGCGAACCATGCAGCCCGGGAATGGTCGGTCGCCGAGATTGCGAGCCCGTTGCCAATATTAGCTTGCGATAGCGAAACTCAACGCCTTGTTCTGTGAATAGCTTTTTGCTTTGTGGCTCGATAACCGAGATGTTGACGCCATGAGCAACGACAACGTTGTCCGCGAATTGATGAGTGAGCAACGCCTCAGCGCGGCCACGGTCCGCCAGTGCCATCGACAACTGCGCACGATGATAGGGAAGAAACTGTTCGCCATTAAACATCAGGATCCATTCGTTGCTTTGCATATTATCGTTTTGCAACCGGGCACTGATCTGTCGAGCACACTCCTGTGCAGCGGGTCCTGCGCCAACAATGACAATAGGATGTACCTGTAACGCACGCTGTGAGAGTGAAAAGAGATCTACTTCCGGTGAGCGCATTCCATCGAGAGACGACGACAGTAATTGCCATCTTTCGTCCAATGCGTCCGTACTGGTGCTTATCGACTTCAACGCTGCATTCATGAATTGATTCAACCTTGCGGCAGGATATAGGTAGTTTCCTCATACTCCGGACGAGCGAAGAGATACACATGCGACATGCACGTATAAACAGCTGCGCATCATGAAATGGAATACGAGTTTGCTGGCAGAAACTCTATGTGACGCGGCACATTAAAACTATTGTTATAAAACCGCGTTAGACCCTAAGGTGTTAGCACTACAAAATACTAGGCCAACATCCTGATGGCAACCGAGTGAGACCATGTTTCTTGAAATGAGTGACAGTGTGTTTCGATGATTGTCGCTTCGCAGTTGGTAACAGTGTTTGTTGATTTCGGATAATACTGCTTGCAGCGAATCAATTGACCACGCTGAGGCATGTGCTTCTTTATCGCTATTACAGTTGCTGCTCAGGCTGATCTCTTTACTTTAAGTAAATAGCGTTCGAGGTTTTCCCTGTACGTTGATTTGACCATTACCCGTCGTATGTTGATCTGCCCCGCCCAAGGGAACATCACGCCGCTCATAGACCTAAACGTAACTTATCTCGGACAGAACTCATCTGCTTTGTTATTCCTTTGACCACACCAAAGCGAATCCACTTCGTGCCTTGACTCTTCAACCACTGCAACACTTCATTATTCTGGGCTGCATGTCCATTGCAGATATGAAGGTATTCGGGATTACGATCAAAGAATTCTTGCAACACAGGTGTGGCACTTGCGCTTAACGATACTGCGACGAGATTCAGTTCTCTCTGCTCAGCGTTAGAAGCAAACACGATGGTGGCGATTTTCTCGAAGACAACGCTGGGTACTGTTCGTTGCACTAAGGTCGTACAGCGATGGTGCAAAAATGCGCTCGATGGATATACGCGTAAACGCACAGATTACGGCAACGACATTATTGCTGATTTTTGTTGCTCGATTGACGTATCTTGAAACCCATTGGGACAGCGCAACCGCGTTGTATTGGCATCCAGATTGCAGGATCAACCATGTCATTTACTCGATCCACTTT
>DATAHE010000421.1:0-1834 GCA_036263355.1 Steroidobacteraceae bacterium
CCCAGTGGCTTGGACGGAAAGAACGAAGTAGAACCAATCGTACTTAGCGCGCACGAGCGCTTCCCTTTGTAGGTGCCACCAAAGCTTTGTGCGCCGTCTTCAATCACAGGCAAGTTATGCTTGCGCGCAATGTCATTGATGGTATCGAAGTCTGCACATTGACCATACAATGACACGGGCATGATGGCCTTAGTTCGCGGAGAGATTGCTTTTTCAATCAAGGCTGGATTGATGTTGTAAGTGCGTGGATCAATATCGACGAACACGCATTTAGCACCCGCCAGCGCAATCATTTCGCCAGTGGCGATAAAGGTGAACGGCGAAGTAATCACTTCATCGCCCGGTCCGATGCTCAGCGCCATCAATGCCATTAACAAAGTATCCGTACCGCTGGAAGCTGCGATGCAATGTTTGCTGCCGACATACACAGCCAGTTGCTTTTCGAGTTCGGCGATTTCTGGACCGAGAATATATTGACCATGTTCAAGCACGGCGTGAATGCGCGCGTTAACACTCGATTGAATACGTCGATACTGTGATTTGAGATCAATGAAATCCATGATGTCGCTTTGTTACTCGTCTTGATTGGAAGGATTAGAAATAGCAGAAGCACCCTGTTGTAAATGCGGTTGCGGTACACGCGTTGTCGGTTCAATTAAGCCACCAACCACACGTTGACGGATACGCCAACGTGGGCGTATCGGCGTTAAAGTGTACACGCGCTTGCGTGCCGTCAACATATACGCGCCTGCCAGCAATGGCCACGCATGAATACCTACCGCTTCCAACAAACGCTGTGATCGAGGTACCGCGCCACCCCACGGCAAGGTGAACAAGTAACGACGTGCATCAGTTACTTCAAAACCTAGCAGCTTCAACCAATCGCGCAGACGCCGCTCACCAATGAACCGCTCCGTGCCCGGTGGAAAACCTTGCACGCCAAAAAGATTACGCGTGCCCCACAATGAGAATGGGCGGAAGCCGAGGATGATCAACTGCCCATCACCCGGAAGAATGCGCTCAACTTCACGAAGCAACTCATGCGGATCGGCAGTGTGTTCAAGTGTGTGCGGCAGCAGCACTGCATCAACTGTGTCAGATGCAATGGCCAGACTGTCGGTGCGAGAACGGATGGTCATCACGCCTGGCATCTCATTCAGCGCATCGGGGGATAACACCGCTTTACGCTGGGTCCGCGATGCATCCATCAACGCGTGCGTTTGTCCCCATGTTCCAATTTGCAGCAACTGCCAACCAAAAACTTGCGTCAGTGCTTCGGCGACCAGCTTGCATTCCAGCGCATGCACGCGTTGCCCTAGCTGCGTACTCAGCCAGTGGGTGCGCAACTCCGAAGCAGGTCTGGATGCAGCAGAATTCATGAACGCATCATACGTGTTTGGTGGTCCATGTTTACCAGTCCCCGGGGATTTTTTTGCTTGCTGGCTGGGGCTGCAGCAGGTATACAGCGGCCACTACCGAGAAAGCCTTATAAGAGGAAGTTTGGTGAACTCGCTTCACGTCACACCCGCTCCCGCTTTTGCAGACAACTATATTTGGCTGATTCATGGTCTTAATGACCAAGGTCTCGATAATCATAGCCGAGTTGTTGTGGTTGACCCGGGTGATGCGCAGGCAGTAAAGCAGACGTTGCTACAACGACGGCTAACATTGGCCGGTATCCTGATCACACACCATCACGCAGATCATACGGGAGGCGTGATTGAATTAATTGAACAATGGAATGTCCCAGTTTATGGGCCTGCGAATGAATTAATCCCCGGCAGTCCAATCAAGGTTTCTGAAGGCATGGAGGTGCGCTTCGAGCAATTGGGAC
>DATAHE010000422.1:0-9847 GCA_036263355.1 Steroidobacteraceae bacterium
AACAAGATCGATCGCGATGAAGCACGTCCAGACTGGGTGCTTGGTCAAACATTTGACCTGTTTGATCAGCTCGGCGCAACCGAAGAGCAACTGGACTTTCCAGTAGTGTACGCATCGGCACTGCGTGGCTTTGCAGGTAACGACCCAAAGCAAATGGCCGATGACATGACGCCACTGTTCGAAGCCATCGTCAAGCATTGTCCGCCGCCGGATGTGGATGTTGATGGACCCTTGCAGTTGCAGATTTCGCAGCTCGACTATTCGAGCTATGTTGGTGCGATAGGTATTGGTCGTATCAAGCGCGGTCAGTTGAAGCGTAATAGCCCGGTTGTGGTCGTCGGCAGCGATGGCAAGGTTCGTAACGAGCGAATCATCCAGGTACTGGGTTTCCTTGGCCTGGAACGCGTTGAGGTTGAATCGGCAAGCGCAGGCGACATCGTTGCCTTTGCTGGTATCGAGCAGCCAAAAATTTCCGACACTATCTGTGACCCTTCAACTCCAGAAGGGCTGCCTGCTTTGGTGGTCGATGAACCCACGATCAGCATGACCTTCGAGGTGAATACATCGCCGTTCTGTGGTCGCGAAGGTAAGTACGTCACCAGTCGCCAGATTCGCGAACGCCTGACGCGCGAAACCTTGCACAACGTTGCGTTGCGTGTTGAAGATACCGAAAACCCAGACAAGTTTATGGTCTTTGGTCGTGGTGAATTGCATCTGGGTGTATTGCTCGAAAACATGCGTCGCGAAGGTTATGAACTTGCTGTGTCGCGTCCGCGCGCCGTGGTCAAGGAGATCGACGGCAAACTGTGTGAGCCATACGAAAGCGTTGCAGTGGATCTGGATGAGAACAATCAGGGTGCCATCATGCAGGCGCTGGGTGAACGTGGTGGTCAGCTGACCAATATGCAAGCTGATGGCAAAGGTCGTGTGCGACTGGATTACATGATTCCGTCACGTGGATTGATTGGTTTTCAAACTGATTTTCGCACCATGACTTCAGGTACCGGTTTGTTACATCACATCTTCGATCATTTTGGTCCCGTACTGGATAAGCAGATTGGCCAGCGTCAAAACGGCGTGATGATTTCCAACGGTCAGGGCAAGGCGTTGACCTATGCATTGTTTAGCTTGCAGGAACGCGGCCGCTTGATGGTGGGACATGGTGATGAAGTGTATGAAGGTCAGATCGTCGGAATCCATAGCCGCGATAACGATCTGGTCGTTAATCCGCTTAAAGCCAAAAAGCTCACCAATATGCGTGCGGCGGGTAAGGATGAAAACCTGGTTCTCTCCAACCCCATTCGTTACACGCTGGAACAAGCGATGGAGTTTATTGATGACGATGAGCTGGTTGAAATCACGCCAGCGGAAATTCGTTTGCGCAAGCGCGCGCTCAAGGAACATGATCGCAAGCGTGCAGGCAGAGGTAGCGAAGAGAGCGAAGATTGAGTTTCATCAGCGATTCAGCAGCCGATGATGGTTGCTGAATCGCGACTCGTTAATTGTTTGGGTCTACTGCCAGGGTTTTGTTTAATTGGGAATGTCGAGCCATCTTCAGCGATGGCTCGCTTGATAGTTTCTACTAACAAGACAGATTTCTCCCTTCGTTTGAAATGGCGTAGGGCGCACCAGGGCATTGATGCTATTTCGATAGAAGGTTGAGAAGGTTATCAAAAAGACTATCAACGTGAGTGCCCAGAACATCGATGTGTTCCACTAATCACGTAATCGACATCTAATCGATGTGATCGTCTATAGCGTAGGCATCTTTCACACTAACTGCCCGCGGCAATCCATTCACAGTGCATCACACAGCGGGCGTCGCTGTAACTTTATATACACGATCGTGCTCATACCAATCGTCATGTAGTGCTCGCAGCCTTTATTGAATCAATTGGACTATGGTGACTAAGGCTGCACTGCGAGCAGTGCGACAATAAGTTGTCGATTATGTCGCAATCGCGCCATCATTCGGTTTTTCCCCGAAGGTGATGTCAGTAAAACGCGATTCACTTCACAACTCTCTCGTAGGACATTTTCTTACGATGCCTGCTCGTTCAGTATCCGCACCGGGCAGCGGACACTCCAACAATTAAGCCGGTCATTCCCACGAGCACAATGAATAAACTGCTTGAACTGCAGCTGCGCGAAGCAACTATGCCAGATGGTCAGATGGATCTGTCGCGGCTGGTTGCCAGTGTCGAGCGAGTGTATGAGCAGCACGCTGAAGAACGTCGCGGCGTGGTACGTGCCATGCAGTTGATGTCAGAAGAGGCCAAAGCACTTTCAGATAGCGCGAAGATGCCGCAGATTCCGGAACCCGATTCGGCGTTACGCGAAAGTGAAGCTCGTTACCGAACGCTAGTGGAGCATGCTCCTGAAGTGATTGTCGTGCTTGATGTCGACAAGAAGTGCCTGGTCGATGTGAATGACAATGCAGTCAAGTTCTTCAAGCGCTCTCGTACTGAACTATTGTCGCTGGTTCCAGATGAGTTGAGCGCTGAGGCGCAGCCAGATGGTTGCGTGTCGGTGCCTGCGCAGCGTGATTATTTGCGTCGTGCATTGGCAGGTGAATCGCCGGTGTATGAATGGAGCTTTCGCGATAGTGAGGGAAATATTATTCCCTGCGAAGTGCGTCTGGTTCGTCTGCCATCGTCTGATCGTCTGATTCGCGGTAGCATCACCGACATTACCGAACGTAAACGCGCCGAGTTACTGGCTGCTGGTGAACGACGGGTCTTTGAACGTTTGGCGGCAAATGTTGACTTGCCATCCACGCTGCCAACGATTGTGGAAATGGCGGAGAAAGTTTGCAACGGCGCATTGTGTGCGATTCGTCTGGTCAATGATCGACGTACCAAGTTGCAACAGATTGTGGCGTCATCGTTACCTGCGCGTTATGCCGAAGCAACCCGACAAATCACAGGGGGCTTGCAGAATGGCTCCTGTGCAGCAGCTATTTTCTTCAGTCGCCAGATTATCGTGACCAATATTGCGGATGATCCCTTCTGGGAAAATCTGCGATCTGTTGCACTGGAAGAGGGTTTGAAGGCGAGCTGGTCGACCTTGATCTACGCGTCGAATGGAAAGGTGCTGGGCACGGTGGCGTTGTACTTCAAATCCAGTCGCTCCCCCATGCGTCATGATTTTGATTTGATGTCTCGATTAGCGCAGCTCGCTGGCATTGCCATTGAGCGTCGTCGCGCCGAAGATGCATTGCGTGAAAGTGAGCAACGTTATCGTCGGTTGTTCGATAACGTGATGGAAGGCGTGTACATGTCGTCCATCGATGGCCGTTTCCTTTCAGTCAACCCGGCATTGGTCAAAATGGTGGGCGCGCAGACGGAAGCTGAATTACTCGCGCTCTCGCCAGAGCATATTTATGTAGATCCACTGACACGCCTGGAGATCATTGCTTCCATTTCACGCGACGATGAAGTGCGCAATGCCGAGTTCCAGCTGCGACGACTAGATGGCGCTCATATTACCGTGGTTGAAAACGCACGAGGCGTGCGCGACAAAAACGGGCGACTGGTTGGCTTTGAAGGCACGATCTCTGATATCAGTGCGCGCAAGCGTGCTGAACTGGCAGTGATGGCCGAAAAAGACAAGGCACAGGTAACGCTTCAATCCATTGGCGATGCAGTTATCACCACCGATGCTGCCGGGATTGTTGAATACATGAATCCTGTTGCCGAAGAACTCACTGGATGGAATAGCAATGAAATTGGCGGCCATCACATCAGTGAAGCTTTTAGCATTGTTAATGAGCAATCACGCGAAGCCACCGAAAATCCGGTGATGGTGTGCCTGCGTACGCGGCGTGTGGTGGAAGGAGAGGGCTCGGCGATTTTGATTAACCGTCGCGCTCAAGAAGTGGCGATTGAAGATTCCGCCGCGCCCATTCGTGATCGTAACGGCAACATCATTGGTGTCGTGATGGTGTTCCACGATGTAAGCAAGGAACGCCGTTTGCGTCGTGCGCTGGCTTACCAGGCACACCATGATGCGCTTACCGGATTGATCAATCGTCGTGAATTTGAAAATCGTTTGACCTCGGCACTTAACATCGCGCTTCAGGATGAGAGTGTTCGTCACGTGTTGATGTATCTGGATCTTGATCAGTTCAAAGTGATTAACGACACCTGTGGCCATCAGGCTGGTGATCAATTGTTGAAGCAGGTGACCGGTGTGCTGCAAACCGGATTGCGCTCCAAAGATCTCATCGCGCGGCTGGGTGGTGATGAGTTTGGCGTGTTGCTGGAAAACTGCAACGAACAACAGGCACTGCCAATTGCGGAAGCGCTGCGACAGGCGATTCGCGATTTCCGTTTCATGTGGAATGGCGGTGCTTTGAATATTGGTGTGAGTATCGGCTTCGTTGAAATCAACAGCGATAGCGGCAGTATTGTTAATGTGATGAGCGCTGCCGATGTTGCCTGTTACGCGGCAAAGGATTCTGGTCGTAACCGGGTGCATGCCTATCAACGCGACGAGATTCCACAGCGTCACCGTGAGATGCAATGGGTTTCGAGAATCACGCGCGCATGTGAAGAAAAAAGACTGGAGCTGTACTTTCAGCCCATTGTGCCTATCGGACAAACTCAGGATGCCAACGCGCACTTTGAATTGCTATTGCGCATGCGTAACGAACAAGGTGAGCTGGTTTTGCCCGGCGAGTTCATTCCCGCTGCCGAGCGCTATAATCTGATGTCAATGTTGGATCGCTGGGTTGTTCAACAGGTATTGTCGAAACTTGCACATAGCAAACTGCGAACGGATCAGGATGTTCCGTATACAGTGTCGGTGAATCTTTCCGGCACCTCGTTGAGTGATGATGGTTTTCTCGACTTCGTTATCAGCGAATTGCAGCAACATGACTTGAGTCCAAGGGCCTTGTGCTTCGAGATCACCGAAACAGCTGCGATTGCCAATCTCGCTAAAGTAAATCATTTCATGCACGAGCTGAAATCACGCGGCTGTCTGTTCTCACTGGATGACTTCGGCAGTGGTTTGTCCTCATTCATGTATCTGAAGAACCTGCCGGTAGATTTTCTGAAAATCGATGGTCAGTTCATCCAGAACGTTAACGCAGACAATATTGATCGCAGCATGGTGATGGCCATTACGCAGATCGGTCATGCGATGGGTATTCGCACGATTGCCGAACGCGTTGAATCAGTACATGTTCTGCAAACGCTGGGTGCCATCGGCGTGGAATACGCACAGGGCTTTCTGATTGCCGAACCAAAGTCTATTCAGGCATTGAGTGTTCTGCAACGGACGCCAGCATCGGATGTAATACTGCGGTCCGCCTAAGGCTCTGTATCAAACCAGACTATAAAGCGGCCATTTCCTGCGGTTTTTGACTGTATTGATTGTGATGCAAGAAAGCTGCGCGTAGTATCCGCCAGTAGTGCTCAAGAAATATTCGCGCTGCAATGAAGGCGTATAAACAGATGGACAACCAAATGCGCTGGTGGCAACTGCTGTTGCCCACCTTGTTGTTCATGAGTACGGCAAACGCTGCGGTTGAATCGCCGGCCAGAGAACATGTATTGATCATCGACTCCTATCATCCCGGCTATGGCTGGAGTGATGGCGAGCTACACGGATTGCTGGTTGAGCTAAGCAATGGGCGTCCGGGTCTGCTGCCCAGTATTGAATATCTCGACTGGCGGCGTTTCCCTTCACCGGAGCGGGAAGATCTACTGCTGAAATCACTGGTGCAGAAGTATGCGCGGCAATCTATTGATCTTGTCATTACGCTCGACGATCCCGCACTGCAATTTGTGTTGAAGCATCGTGAGGAGCTGGCACCCAACACGCCCATCGTGTTTGCTGGTGTTAATTTCTTTACACCCGAGCTACTGCATGGCCAGAAGAATATTACCGGTGTGGCGGAGGGCAAGGACATTGCAGGCACCATTGACCTGATCCTGCGTTTACAACCCAGCGCACGCGAAATTACCGTGATCAATGATCTGAGCGAAAGTGCGCCACCACTGCGCGAGGCGCTGGAACGCGTGATCCCGCAGTTCTCGGCCAAAGTGAAGTTCAATATTCTGGATAACTGGACTGCAGACAGCCTGTTGCAATCGCTTGAGCGCCTGTCACCCCGTGACGCGGTATTGATCATGAGCGCGACCATCGATGCTAATCACAAGTTGCTGTCTGGTGATGTCGCATTCGAATTGTCTATCAAGCAGCACAGTCGGGCACCTGTGTTCATGATGAGTCAATCGCTGTACACACAACAGTATCGTGATGATGACTGGGCGCAGGGCAAATGGATCGGTGTTGGCGGCATGATGATGTCCAGTGCTACGCATGGCGAGATTGCCGCTGGATTTGCATTGCGTGTTTTACAAGGCGAGAAAGCTGACCGTATCCCCATTCTGCGGTCGACGCCGTCCCATGCTGCAGTTGATTTTCAGGAGATGGAGCGTTTCCATTTTCCAGTGTCTGCTCTGCCAGTGGACACGGAAATCTACAATCGTCCGATTTCTTTTTATGAACAGCATCGAGCCAAGATCGTTGGCGTGATCGCCGTGATTGTTGCCTTGTTGACAGTCGTCGTGGTGCTTGCCGTGAATATCCTGCGACGACATCGGGCAGAGCTGGCCTTGCGTCAGAGCAATGAACGCTTCGAGTTAATTGCTAAAGCAACGAATGATGCAGTGTGGGACTGGCATCCGTTGACAGGTCAAATGTGGTGGAACGAAAGCTATCGGACGATGTTGGGTTTGCCTGCAACAACCATACAGAGCTTTGATACATGGCTGTCCAGAATTCACCCCGAGGAGCGCGATCGTATCGTCGCGGAAATTACTGGTCGTAGTGATGAGCTGACCTGGCACTCTGAACATCGTATTGTTCGTCAAAATGGCCAAACAGCGCACGTATTAAATCGTGCCTACTTTATTCGCGATGCGACAGGCTCTCCTACGCGTGTGATGGGAGCGATGCAGGATATTACGCAACGCAAACAGATTGAACATGAAATGCGGCGACTGGTTCGGGCAGTGGAGCAGTCATCAGAAATTATTCTGGTCGTTGATGGTCAAGGCCTCATTGAATATGCCAATCCAGCATTCGAGCGCTTAACGGGACATATGCGTTCTGATGTTTATGGACGTCCATATAGCTCGGTGTTTGAACCGGAGCTGCCCACCAATACATTTGCCCATGTATGCGAAGTGATACAGATACAGGAGTCATGGTCCGGTCTTCTTAAAAGCCGCAGGCAGGATGGCGATACGTTATTACTTTCAGCAGGCATCTCGCCAATTCGTGATGCGACAGGTGCCATGTCAAGTCTGGTGTTAGTGGCGCGCGATGTGACCAATGAAACGCGTCTAGAGGAACAAATGCGATTCTCGCAGAAAATGGAAGCAGTGGGTTTGCTGGCAGGGGGTGTCGCGCATGACTTCAATAACTTGTTGCAAGTGATTCACGGCTTTACGCAATTTGCGATGGAGCAGGGTGTTTCACCGACAGAACGTCAAGGCTATTTGTCAAAGGTTCAGCAAGCCGCATCGCGAGCGCAGAAGCTGACACATCAACTGCTCGCATTTGGTCGTCGCCAATCGCTGACCATGGAAGATATCGATCTGAATGCACTGGTGCCAGAGATGCTAACCATGCTGGAGCGACTGATCGGTACGCATATCACCATCGAATTCTTACCGGAAACAAATTTACAGAACGTACGCGCCAATCGTGGCCAGATTGAACAGGTAGTGATGAATCTCTGCGTGAATGCGCGCGATGCCATGAATCTGGGCGGGCGATTGATCATTGCGTTGAGGAATGTGTCCTTCGACAACCGCTACTGTGAAAATCACACATGGGCAAAACCCGGTGATTACGTCGCAATGAGTGTGACGGATACGGGCACAGGTATGGAAGCGGCGGTGTTGAAACGCATCTTTGATCCTTTCTTCAGCACCAAGCCAAAAGATAAAGGCAGTGGACTGGGTTTGTCGGTGGTCTATGGCATCGTGACACAACATCAGGGGTTCATTTATCCGCGAAGTAGTCCGGGTGAGGGCAGCACCTTTACGGTGTACCTACCGGTGGCCAGGCGAAATGCGCGACTCGCAGATACTGGTGTTCACCCTGTTGTCGCGAAAGGCATCGGCACTATTCTAGTCGTTGAAGACGACAACGGCGTTCGTGAAGTAGCCGTACAAGTATTGCAGCGCGGTGGCTACATCGTACTCACAGCCAATGATGGTATCGAAGGCATTGAAGTGTTTCGTGCACATGCAGAGGAAATTGATCTGGTCGTGCTGGATCTCATCATGCCAAGACTGGGCGGACGCGATACCTATGATCGATTGCTGACCATCAAGCCCGGTCTGCCGGTGCTGTTCTGCAGTGGTTACGGCTCGGATACGCTGGGAGATTCTTTAACAACGGAAAAAGAGGTCGAGCTTATTCAAAAGCCCTACTCATCGGAGGAATTGCTGGCGAAGGTACAGCTGCTGCTGAATCGCGTGCGTCTGTTTACGCAGCAGGGCTTGCAGGCTGGTTGACCTGAGTTCAATCGAACTCAGGTCATTTGAATCTATTGAATATGACATGATGCGCGACGTATCGATGGTGCGTGAAGTAGAATGCGCTGCTTGTTTTAAGCTCCTCGCCATACTTTCTGATTTCGATGTCCTCTGAAACTAAACCCGTACTGGATCGCCGCATTTGTGTAGCTCCGATGATGGACTATACGGATCGTCACTGCCGTTACTTTATGCGGCTGTTGTCACCCGGCGCCTTGCTATACACGGAGATGATTACCGCCATGGCACTGCGTCATGGCGATGCGGGTCGATTACTTGACTTCGATGCATTTGAGCAACCAGTGGCTTTGCAGCTGGGCGGAAGTGAACCTGATGAGCTTGCAAATGCAGCGCGACTTGGCGAGCAATGGGGCTATCAAGAAATCAATTTGAATTGCGGCTGCCCCAGTGATCGCGTCAAGAGTGGGCGATTTGGTGCATGCCTGATGGGTGAGGCTGAGCGTGTGCGCGATGGTGTTGCAGCCATGATGGCTGCTGTGAAAATTCCGGTGACGGTGAAGTGTAGGATCGGTATCGAGCCCGGCATGAATGGTCTGGGTGATGTTGAATTTCTGCAAAGGTTTATCGCGACGGTGGCGGAGTCTGGTTGCACCACGTTCATCATTCACGCTCGTCGGGCAGTGCTGGATGGCTTAAGTCCCAAGGAGAATCGCGAGATTCCACCACTGCGTTACGATGTTGCAGCCCATATGTGCGCGTTATTCCCGCAGCTGGAATTTGTGGTGAATGGCGGCATACGTAACAGTGCGGAGGTCAAAACGCATCTTCAGCAATTTGCTGGTGTGATGATTGGTCGAGAGGCTTATCAAACTCCATGGCTATTGGCTGAACTGCAAAGAGACGTCATTGATCCGGGCTATGTATTGCCTGAACGTGCGGCAGTGGTACTCGCGTATGCAGCGTATGTCGTACAACAGCATGCCCGGGGAGAGCGTGTTGCCGGTGTGCTTCGTCACATGCTTGGCTTGTATAACGGACTGCCGCGAGCCCGTGCCTGGCGTCGATTCTTGAGCGAAAATGCGGGCCACACAAAGAATCCATCGCAGTTGCTGGAAGAATCATTACGCATTGTGGAATCACAGGCGGCTTGATCTGCAAACCGGTTTCCACCCGTTGCGATACCCAAATCGATGTAGCCATGACTGCTTGAACTCTGCTACTCTCGCGCCGTCACGGGCATTATGTATAGAATTGCGGCGTGGGGAAGGACATAGAATTAGCAATATTGTTTGCCGACGTGGTCGGAAGCACCCATATCTATGAGG
>DATAHE010000423.1:0-2679 GCA_036263355.1 Steroidobacteraceae bacterium
AGGCTATAAAAGACTGATCAACTTGATGCGACAGTTATTGCCGTCGTATGAGAGACGATAGTCTTTTCATTTAATTACATGCCTTCCCGCCAACGCGTGTGCCAACGTTCCCCCATCGACATATTCCAGCTCACCACCAACTGGTACGCCGTGAGCGATACGGCTTGACTTGATTCCCTGTCGTGATGCCATCTCTGAAATGAAGTGAGCGGTTGCCTCACCTTCGACAGTGGGGTTCGTGGCGAGAATCACTTCTTTCACTTCACCGTCTTTCAATAGGCTCTCAAGCGACGGCATACCGAGTTCATCGGGGCCTACACCATCAAGTGGTGACAAATGTCCCATCAATACAAAGTAAGTTCCCTTGAACGAACCGCTCTGCTCTACTGCGACCACGTCAGCAGGCGATTCCACCACACACAGCAAACTACGATCTCGTGATGTCGACGCGCACACCGGACACAAAGCCTGTTCCGCAAACATGCGGCAACGTTGACAGTGCCCCACTTCTTTCGTTGCAGATTCGATTGCATTTGCCAGCGCGTTTGCACCAACGCGATTACGCTCAAGTAAGTAGAACGCCATGCGTTGCGCCGACTTGGGTCCCACACCCGGCAACACCCGAAGCGATTCGATCAAACGTAACAGTGAAGGTGGATAAAGCATTGGAGAGAGATACAGTTAGCAAGCAGGTGAAGTAGCTTCAGGAAACCACCGGGTCATTCCCGCGCAGGCGGGAATCTAGTTAAATAAACAAAACACCAAATTCCGAAAAGAAACAAGCATGAATTCCACTGGATTCCCGCCTGCGCGGGAATGACTCAGTGCGGGCGTTCAACGATTACTGCTTGACTGGCCGCGCTAAGTCGCTATTCATGTCATCAATCAGAATGGTAACTTCATTCCAGGCGGCAATTGCATCCCCGCCATCGCTCCTTGCATCTTGTCCTGTGTTGCGCGTTCGACTTTGCGAACCGCATCGTTAATCGCGGCTGCAACCAGATCTTCCAGCATCTCTTTATCATCTGTGAGCAATGATGGATCGAGTTGCACGCGGCTTACTTCATGTTTGCCATTCATCGTGACCTTGGCCATGCCGCCGCCCGATTCGCCAATACATTCCAGTTTGGCGATTTCTGCCTGCGCCTTCTGCATATTGGCTTGCAGCATCTGCGCCTGCTTCATCATGTTACCGATTCCGCCTTTCATCATGACTGCCTCGAACTAATTAAGGGGTTTGATAGAATCCGGTTTGACAGTCGCGCCAAACAAATCGGCCATCTGTTTCACCGTCGGATCTTCATATATTGCCTGCGCTGCACTGGCCAGCTTGTCAGCAACCGCTGCTTGTTGCCGACGCGCAGGGGTATCCATTGAAACATTGTTGTCCTCCGTGGAAAACTCCAGTCGAACTTCTTCGTTCAATGCCGCACATAGGGCTGCACGCAACTTTTCTTCCAGTGCGGGACGGCGCAGATGTTCACTATTGGCATCGAGCATCAACACGATACGTCCGGCTTCGCGCTTCAGCAAACTGCAATGTGCTGCCAGTTGCGATGTAGGGCCGCTGATGTCCAGTCGCTTCACCAGCGATGTCCATTCGTCACCATTGGGACTTGCGACTGTCGCCGTTACCTGTCTCGAACTGCTCGGAACATTGACGGAGATACTGGAAGATGAGGTGTCTGATGGCGCGAACGAAGTCGGCGTACTACTTCGCGATGGAGAAGCGACCGATGCACGAACAGTTGCCGCACCACCTCCACCACTGCTTGGGACTGCGCTATCACTGACATTTCGGAATGCCACCATACGCAGCAACACCATTTCAAAGCCACCGCGCGCTTCAGGTGCAAGATCGAGATCACGACGACCAGTAATGGCGATTTGATAGCAAAGCTGTACTTCTTCCGGCGTGAAGGCCGCTGCCAGTTGCTTCAACACATCCTGATCTTCGGCATCATCAAGATCCAGATCAGGCACTGCCTGCAACAACGCAACCCGTTGTAACAACGAAGCGAGTTCGGCAAGTACATCGCGATAGTCCGGCGCATGCTCATCCATTTCAGCGACCAGCTTCAATAATTCACGCGGCTGTTGCTGTGCCAACGCAAACGCAACCGCACTCACCTGACGATTGTCAATCGTACCGAGCATAGAACGCGTATCGCTCGCACTCAATCCACCATTGCCGAAGGCGATGGCTTGATCTAGTAAGCTTAATGCATCGCGCATACTGCCCTCAGCAGAACGTGCAATCAGACGCAATGCATCGGGTTCAAACGAAATATTTTCTGCCTGCAGAATTTCCGTCATGCGTTTGCTGATCAATGCCTGTGGCAAACGCTTAAGGTTGAACTGCATACAACGTGACAACACCGTTATTGGCAATTTTTGCGGATCGGTGGTGGCGAGCAAGAACTTCACATGAGGTGGAGGTTCTTCCAGTGTCTTCAACAACGCATTGAATGAATGCGTGGAGAGCATGTGTACTTCGTCGATGAGATAAACCTTGTAGCGACCTCGTGCTGGCGAATACTGCACGTTATCCAGCAACTCGCGCGTATCGTCGACCTTGGTGCGTGATGCGGCGTCGACTTCGAGCAAATCTACGAAACGACCTTCATCAATTTCCTTGCAGGTGGAACACACACCGCAGGGATTCGCGCCGGTACCGGT
>DATAHE010000424.1:0-3042 GCA_036263355.1 Steroidobacteraceae bacterium
GGATGTGCTGGACCATCCGTTTGTGGCATTGCATGCAGAAAGCTCGTTGCGACACTTGCTCAGTCGTGCGGCATCAGAAGTTGGCAAGGATATTCAACTGCGCATTCAAGTCACCAGCTTTGATGCCGCCTGCGCGATGGTTTCGGCGGGGCTGGGTGTCAGTATTGTGCCGCGTGCCGCTGCTTCACCTTATTTACAGTCAATGCGTCTAACTGCGGTATCGCTCAGTGATGCATGGGCCAAACGTCAGTTGTTTCTCTGCACCCGCACTGGCGATATGCATGCCGCTGCGAAGCTGCTGTTTGATCATCTTCGCAATCACCACGTAACATCGCCATAGATCGTCTTCAGTTGCGCGTTACGGTTCGAAGCTGCTGTAACCAAACCTTCTTCAAACTGAAATATTGTGGACATCGCCCTGCCCGAGAGTGCACTCATGGCAGGAAAGAGATCGAAGCATGTCCATTGAAAATACGGCTCCGCATAAAAAGCCGTCATTGAAAGTACGCAGTGTCTTCATTTCCGATGTGCATCTTGGAACACGTGAATGCAGTGCTGAATATCTGCTCGACTTCCTGCACTCAGTTGAATGCGAGAATCTCTATCTCGTCGGCGACATCGTGGATTTGTGGAGTTTGACCCGCACGCTGTACTGGCCGCAGTCACACACTAATGTGGTTCGTACTATTCTGGGCAAGGCCAAGCACGGCACGCGTGTCATCTACATTCCCGGCAATCACGACATGACATTGCGTGAATATGTGGGCATGCAATTCGGCAATGTGGAGTTGCAACAGGATGCGATTCATCAAACGGCGGATGGCCGCAAGTTCTGGGTATTGCATGGCGACGATTTTGACAATGTAATCAAAGCCAGTCCATGGCTCGAATTTGTTGGCAACCGTTTATACGATTTCATTCTCTGGC
This sequence comes from Steroidobacteraceae bacterium, assembly GCA_036263355.1. Taxonomy (GTDB): domain Bacteria; phylum Pseudomonadota; class Gammaproteobacteria; order Steroidobacterales; family Steroidobacteraceae; genus CAILZL01. The sequence goes on from DATAHE010000424.1 coordinate 928, forward strand.
TGAATCGTCATGTCAATTCAGTGCGACGTTTGTTTGGCTATCCCTATTGGTCGGTAGCGACCTTTCTGAAGAGCCAAATGTCGGATGCAATGAAGTACATTCACAACTTCGAACGCGCGCTAGCCAGCGAAGCACGCAAGCGCGGCGTGGATGGCGTGATCTGTGGACATATTCATCGTGCCGAAGTCACACAGCATGATGACGTGCTGTATTGCAACGATGGTGATTGGGTAGAGAGTTGCACGACGCTGGTTGAAGATCATTCCGGCAAATTGTCATTGCTTCGCTGGACCGAAAATCGCGAAGTGATACTGGATGCCACTCGCAGCATGCCATTGATAGTTAATCCATTGGCTAATCAAGTGGATCGCGCCGCATGAATCCCGATGCTTCTCGCCAACGCGTCGTGATTGTGACCGATGCATGGACGCCGCAGACCAATGGTGTCGTGCGGACGTTGACCACTACCCGCAATATGCTGGTATCGCAGGGACATGATGTACACGTCATTGAGCCCAATCAGTTTCATAACTTTGCCTGTCCCACCTATCCTGAAATTCGTCTGTCGTGGTTGCCATCACGAAACATCGCAGCACAGATGAGAGCATTGCAACCTAACGCGGTGCACATCGCTACGGAAGGTCCCTTGGGCATGGCCGCACGCAGATGGTGTTTGAAACAAGGCTGGCCATACACCACTTCTTATCACACACAATTTCCTGAATACGTTCGCGCGCGATTTCCCGTTCCTCTAGAATGGAGTTACGCATGGCTGCGGCGCTTTCATGGTCGCGCAGCACGAACCATGGTTTCCACGCCCAGTATGCAAGCGCTACTCGAATCACGTGGATTTAAAAATATTGCGCGCTGGTCACGCGGAGTGGATGTGCAACTGTTCCGTCCCAGAGAATCAATACTCAGCTTGCCAAGACCTATCTCTGCATATGTCGGTCGTGTCGCTGTCGAAAAAAACATCGAAGATTTTCTGAAACTGAAATTGCCTGGTACCAAGGTTGTCATTGGTGACGGGCCAGAGCGTGAAGCATTGCAGGCAAAATATCCCGACGTGGTTTTTGTGGGTTACAAGTTTGGTGAAGAACTTGCGCAGCATGTTGCCAGTTGCGATGTGATGGTTTTTCCCAGTCGCACCGATACATTTGGTCTGGTGTTGATTGAAGCGATGGCGTGCGGCGTGCCTGTGGCTGCTTATCCCGTCACGGGTCCCATTGATGTGGTGAAGCAGGGTATCACCGGTGTACTGGACGAAGATTTGCAATCAGCAGCAATCAATGCACTCAAGATGGATCGCAACGCCTGCCGTGAACACGCGCTTAACTACACATGGGAAATAGCAACGCAACAGTTTTTCTGCAATCTTGCGCCGATAGCACTTGCACAACATGCAAATGCAGCAATGACCTCCAGTAATAGCTCAATCGAACTCGCCTTGAATCAGTGAGGTTGCTATCTGCGACTTACACAGATAGAACTACTAACAATCATTGACCGTCTGGCGGCTGCCACAGTTCTACCTTGTTTCCTTCTGGATCAATAACCCAGGCGAACTTGCCATATTCGGATTCATCCATCTTGTCCAGAACATTACAGCCTTCTTCACGCAACACTTTGACTAGTGCGTGGAGGTCATCCACTCGGTAGTTGATCATGAAAGTGGCACCATCTGGTTCAAATTGACCGCCTTGTGCAGAAGCGATGGACCAAATCGTGGATCCGCCAATTGGCTTGCCTTGATCATCAGTCCATGCGAATGCGGTGCCGCCCCATTCCTGGACATCGATTCCAAGATGACGTTTGTACCAACCCCGTAGCGCCGGAGCATCTTTGGCTTTGAAGAAGATGCCACCAATGCCAGTAACCCGTTTCATAAATCTCCGCAAGAGTTCACACGCGTGATGATGCTATTGCACTTTACCGATTGTTGGCAATCAAGGCACAGGAGATAATTTGCAGATGAAGGATTGTTTGCCGGGCAGGTGTGCTCTTGCTAACAAGAAACACCTGCTCTTCATCAGTTACGGAATGTGCAGCACGCCTCGCCCATTTTTATACGATGACCTTGCTGAAGTCCCGAGCACAGTGAAAAGCCTTTTGGAA
>DATAHE010000425.1:0-8279 GCA_036263355.1 Steroidobacteraceae bacterium
AGCACCAGCGACGCAGCGTGGTGTGTCGAGATCTTCGATGCGGATCAGCCATTGACCGCCCATCGATTTGGCTTGCAGATAGCTGCCCACAGCAGCAACCAGCGAGCCGAAATGAAGCGGACCAGTGGGTGAAGGGGCGAAGCGTCCGCGATAGATCATGTGCAGAACGCCAGATTGATAAGCGCACGACATGTAAACGGAGAATGCCTCATCGCGATTACGATGAGGCGAGAGAACTCACTGGATTGCCCTGCAAAAATGTACTTGAACAAATACATGGGCTTCGAAGCAGGAGCTGGCGACGCCAGCTCGGCTATCTAGATACGATTATCGATAGCGATCGTCACGATCACCGTACTGGCGTTCGCGACGTTCACGACGCTCCTGCGCTTCGACGCATAGTGTCGCAACTGGTCTTGCTTCGAGACGTTTGATGCCGATCTCTTCACCGGTCTCGATGCAGTAGCCATAGCTGCCGTCTTCAATGCGGTTCAGTGCTTCTTCGATTTTGCGGATCAGCTTGCGCTCACGATCACGAGTGCGCAGCTCCAGGCTGAACTCGGATTCCTGAGTCGCACGATCATTGGGATCGGGGAAATTGGCCGCTTCGTCCTTCATGTGAAGCACGGTGCGATCGACTTCCGTCATCAAATCTTTTTTCCAGCTAAGCAGAATGGTGCGAAAGTGCTCCAGCTGCTCCTGGTTCATGTACTGCTCACCACGCTTTGGCGTGTAAGGAGTGACATTGCGGGGACCGGACAACAAACTCAGGTTGTCCAGATCATCATCATCGGTAACGTTTTTGCTTGCTTTGGCTGAAGACACGGTAGAACTTGCTGTTGCAGATTTGCTGGAAGTGCCCACGGCTTTCACCGCAGGTTTGGCGGGCGGCGCTGCGACCTTAACGGCGGCAGCTGGCTTGACTGTAGTTTGTGTAGGAGCGACGACAGGTTTTGTGACCGTCGCAGCAGATGCGGTGGATGCGGCTTTCGCAACCGGCTTGGCCGTGGTTGCTGCGGCCTTGGTTGATTCCTTGGGCGCTGGCTTTGCGGTTTCCTTAACTGGAGCCTTCGCTGGTTTGGCGATGACTTTTTTCTCAGGCTTGGATGGCTTGGGCGCCGCTTTGACCGGTTTGGCGGGTGCTGGTTTCTTTGCAGCTACCGCTGGTTTCTTCGCTGCAGGCTTTGCAGCTGGCTTCGCGGGTTTCTTGGCAGGTTTTTGAGTTTTTGCCGTCGTCTTTTTTGTGGGCATTGAATGCCTCCGTTAAGCGAATGATCCCCAAGGTCGAAAGTCACAACAACTGACCCTACAACTCACACTGGAACTCACAATCAGGTCGGCCGAGTCGGCGATTATACAGACACAAGCCAAGACGTATAGTCGTCGGCGAGTTTAATTTTACAGACAGCGAATGATAATTTTTTATGGCATTGCGTTGCTTTCCCGTACACTACCGCGCCTTACCAAGTTCTTACTTTTTTCTTTCAAAGAATCCATGCGCCTAAACAAGATCAAACTTGCGGGCTTCAAGTCCTTTGTTGACCCGACCACGGTCAGTTTCCCCAGCAACCTCATTGGCATTGTAGGGCCCAATGGTTGCGGCAAATCCAACATCATCGATGCTGTGCGCTGGGTGATGGGTGAGATTTCTGCCAAGCATCTGCGTGGCGAATCCATGGCCGACGTGGTGTTCAATGGTTCGGCATCGCGCAAGCCGGTGGGCACTGCCTCGGTAGAGCTGGTGTTCGACAATTCCGACGGCAAGCTGGGCGGCCAGTATGCTGGCTTTAGTGAAGTATCGTTAAAGCGCGTCGTCTCGCGCGATGGAACCTCTGCCTACTTTCTGAATGGCGCGCGTTGCCGCCGCAAGGACATCACGCAGTTATTTCTTGGCACCGGCCTGGGCGCTCGCAGTTACGCCATCATCGAACAGGGCATGATCTCGCGTGTGATCGAAGCGCGGCCTGAAGAATTGCGTGGCTTCATCGAAGAAGCGGCGGGCATCTCCAAGTACAAGGAACGTCGTCGAGATACCGAGAACCGCATTTCTCACACCAAGGAAAATCTCGAACGTCTGCAGGATCTGCGTGATGAAGTAGAGAAGCAGCTCGGTCGTCTGCAACGTCAGGCCGCAACCGCGCGTCGTTATCAGAACCTGAAAGCCGAAGAACGCACCTGCCATGCTGAATTGCTGGCGATGAAGTTGCGCCAGATCACGCAGGATCTGGCGGAAAAAGAACATCACATGCTGGAACGCGACACCGCCATGCAAGGGGTGATTGCCGAACTGCGCGAAGTGGAGTCGGCCATCGAAACCTGTCGTGAACAATCGCGTGAGAAGTCCGAGGCACTGCAAGTGGTGCAGGGTCGCCATTACGAATTAGGTGCGGAAATCTCCCGCCTTGAACAAGCCATTCAGCATGCACGCGAGCTGCGTCAACGTCAGCGCAACGAGCTGGACCAGGCGGAACGTGGCGTCAGCGAACTGACCATGCACTTTGAACGTGATCAGCAGCAAATTGATCAACTGAAGCAAGACATCGAATCGCTGGAGCCGCAAATGGAAGCGGCGCGCGAACGCGAACACGCTGCCAGTGAAGCGCTGGAACGTGCAGAGCTTGCGATGCAGGCCTGGCAGGAAGACTGGAACGAATTCAACGTGCAAGCGCGTGACGCCAGCGAAAAGACACAAGTTGAACGTGCGCGTATTGAACAGCTGGAAAATCAGCTGCGTCGTATCACCGCACAGCGCGAACGTGCGCTGGCGGAAATCGATAATCTTGCGGTGGCTGACTTTGAACAGCGCATCGAAACCATGATGGAACAGGACATGGTTGCCGCGGAACAAATGGAATCGCTGGAATCGCGCGTGCAGTCGCACGGCAGTTCGCTGGAGCAGCAACGTGAACGTCAACGTGAACTGACCAACGCCATCGATAGCAGTCGTCGCGAATTGCAGGCTGCGCAGGGCCGTCTCGTTTCACTAGACGCATTGCAAAAGGCGGCGCTGGGTCAGGCTCAGGGAAAAATTACTGACTGGCTGGCAACGCACTCATTGCAAGGCAAGCCACGGCTTGCACAACAGTTGAATGTGGACAAGGGCTGGGAACAGGCAGTTGAAACCGTACTCGGTGATTACCTTGAAGCGGTATGCGTCGACGAGCTCGACGCCGTGGCAGGTATGTTAAGCACCCTCAATGCTGGCAGTGTGACTTTCTTATCCAGCAATGTGCATTCGTCTTCAGCGAACAGCGGTGCGGATCGATTGCTATCGCATGTGCGTGGCGCATCCGCACTCACCAGTCTGCTCGACGGTGTTTACGCCGTTAACTCTTTGAGCGATGCCTTGCAATTGCGTAATCGTCTGGGTCGTGGTGAGTCCGTCATCACTCGCGATGGTGTCTGGATGGGTCATGACTGGCTGCGCGTCAGTCGCGATCAGGATGTACATGCGGGCGTGCTGGCGCGCGAAAACGAAATGCGCGATCTGCGTGAACAAACTCAGCAGGCCGAAGAACGTCATGCTGCGCTTGAAGCAGAGCTGCAGAATATTCGTGCATCGGTGTCGGAACTCGAGACACAGCGCGACGAGGCGATGCAGCAGCGTAACCAATTGCATCGTTCGCACAGTGAGCTGAAAGCACAACTTAGCGGTTTGCAGCTGCGCGTCGAGCAATCACGCGAACGTCTTACCAAGTTGCGTGATGAGACCGAAGAGCTGGCCAATGAAGTGGCCAATGGCGAAGAAGAAATATCGGTGGCGCGTGCCCGTTTGCAGGAAGGCATTGATGAAATGGAAGTTCACGAGGAGACGCGTTCGCAGCTTGAACAACGTCGCGACAACTTGCGTAGTGAGCTGTCGATGGTGCGTGGACAGGCCAACGATGTGCGGGCCGAAACACAACAACATGCCATCACGCTGGAGTCCAAGCGTTCGGCGTTGAATTCGATCGTTGCGGGTTTGTCGCGCATGCAGACTCAGCTGCAACAATTGCAGACCCGTCGTGAAGAACTACAGGCTCAGCTAGGCGAAGGTGAGGCGCCGCTGGAAACATTCGGCGAACGACTTAACGAACGATTGGAGCGTCGTGTCAGCCTTGATCAGGAGTTGGCAGCAGCGCGCGAACTAGTGGAAAGCGTTGATATGCAGATTCGCCATCACGATGAATCGCGCATGAACACTGAGCGGCGTGTTGATGAGGCACGTCGCCAGCTGGACGATGTGCGAATGGCATTGCAGGAATATCGCGTGCGTCGCGAAACTTTGGCGGAGCAATTTGCGGCAACGCAGTTTGATCTCGAACAGGTTGTTGCCAACCTGGTGCCTGAAGCAAACATCGCTGCATGGGAGCAGCAGCTGAGTGAAACTGCCGGCAAGATCGAACGTCTTGGCCAGGTGAATCTTGCTGCGATTGACGAGTTCAAGGAACAGTCGGAACGCAAAGAGTATCTCGACAGGCAATTTGGTGATCTTACTGAAGCGCTGGAGATACTCGAATCCGCCATGCGCAAGATCGACAAGGAAACGCGTACGCGCTTCCAGGATACCTTTGATCGCGTCAACGCAGGTCTGAAAGAACGCTTCCCACGTTTGTTTGGTGGTGGCCATGCGTATCTGGAACTTGCGGGTGAAGATGTGCTCAATGCAGGTGTTGCCATCATGGCTCGTCCGCCGGGCAAACGTAACAGCACCATCAATCAGTTGTCTGGTGGTGAAAAAGCGTTAACCGCAGTCGCACTGGTGTTCTCGATATTCGAGTTGAATCCCGCGCCATTCTGTCTGCTGGACGAAGTGGACGCGCCACTGGATGACAATAACAACATTCGTTATTGCGAAACGGTGCGCGAGATGGCCAAAAATGTTCAGTTCATTTTCATCACTCACAACAAGGTGACGATGGAACTGGCTGATCAATTGATGGGCGTGACGATGCACGAAGCAGGTGTGTCACGACTGGTGGCAGTGGATACCGATGAGGCATTGCGATTGGCGGCGATGTGATCTTTGCTGTGGCGTTGCAGGCATTGCCATAGCGAGTCTCTTGAAGAAGTCGCTGTGAATCTGTCCCTGGAAGCTGCGTGAAAACCTCCTGTTTTCAACGCTTTCCTCAAAGGATTCATCGCGGCAATGCAATGTGGCAGCACTCTTGATAGCGATTCGCTGAGATGAATATGACACTCAGTACACAACTAAGACTGATCATTCTTGCAGTGGGTGCGTTGCTGCTGGGATTGATTTATCTACTGGGCCGTCGTCGCACAGATGATGAAGAAGCACCAAGTCCCCGCGTTACGAGTGATGATCGAACCCCGCAGACGTTTGATGCGGTGTCGCCGTTAGCCATTGATGAAGATGCTTTCGACGAGCCTAGTTACCTGCGGCGCTCCGTGCGTCGTGATCGTGTAGATACCGTCGCGATTCATCAGATCAACGAAGACGAACTGCCATTGCCGTCGGTGCATATCGAAACGGCGTTTGACACGCCGTCAATCATGTTAGTTGAACAAGAGATTGCTCGTCCGATTGATGTAGCCATTGCCAATCGCGTTCCGGTAGTGCCGATGCAGGATCCCGATAAGACCATGCCGATGAAAGTGGACGCTGTGATGCCATCTGCTTCCGATGTTGAAGCGGTCAATCAGGTGGTTACGGCGCCTCAACCAAAAGCACCGGTGCAGCGCCAGCTGATTGCATTGCGACTTGCGATGAACGAGAGCGTTTCAGGCGAGCAATTGCTCGCGATGTTTCATGCCGAGAATTTGCAACACGGAAAATTCAACATCTTCCATCGCCTGTACGATGGCGAAACTGTTTTCAGCGTTGCGAGTCTGGTAGAGCCCGGCAGTTTTGATCTGGAGTCAATGCCGTCGCAGGAATATCGCGGCATTTCATTGTTCCTGTTATTGCCATCTTCGTTGCCCGCCATCGAAGCATTCGATGCAATGATGTCCTGTGCGGAGCGTCTGGCGCGAATCACCGGCGGCGTTGTTCAGGATGAGAATTGCGTGATGTTGCTGGAATCGGGTATTGAACGACTGCGCAACAAGGCGCTCGACTTCGAACGCGCATAAGTTTAAAGCATGAGTACACCATCGCATCGTGCAAAAGAATTGCGTGATCTGCTGAATCATCACGCGCATCTTTACTACGTACTTGATCAGCCTCAACTTCCAGATGCCGAGTACGACAAGCTGTTTCAGGAGCTGCAGGCCATCGAGGCGGCGCATCCTGAATTGCGCACCGCGGATTCACCGACACAGCGTGTGATTGGCTCAGTACTGGATGGCTTTGCACCCGTTAAACACGTTGTGCCGATGCTATCCATTCGTACTGAAACGGACACAGAAGCCAGTGGCGCGGAAAATTTTGATTCACGTGTGCGTCGCGAACTGGAGCTGAGTGATGGTGATCCGCCGGTTGAATATGCATGCGAATTGAAGTTCGATGGACTGGCCATCAACTTGCGTTATGAGAATGGCGTGCTCGTGCAAGCAGCGACGCGTGGTGATGGTGAGACGGGCGAAGATGTGACGCAAAATATCCGCACCATCAAGCAAATTTCGTTGAGATTGAATGACATCAATGCAGCGGTCATCGAAGTGCGTGGTGAAGTGTATATGCGCCGTGACGACTTTGAGAGGCTTAACGAAAGACAGCGTGAACTGATTGCGCAGGGAGCGAAGAATGAAAAGACCTTTGTTAATCCGCGCAACACGGCGGCAGGTGCCGTACGTCAACTTGATCCAGCTATTGCTGCAAAGAAGTCATTGAGTTTCTTTGCTTACGGGCTTGGTGAGGTACAAGGCTGGACAACGCCTGCAACACACAGTGGCATGCTGGATGCATTTGACAAGATGGGATTGCCGGTTGCAAATCAACGCGACGTGGTCAAAGGCGCAAAAGGGTTGGTGGCTTATCACCAACGCATCGCTGCTGAGCGCGATGCGCTGCCATTCGATATCGATGGTGTGGTTTACAAAGTTAATTCGTTGGCATTGCAGAAGCGCTTGGGTTTTGTGACACGGGAGCCACGATGGGCTGTCGCTCATAAATATCCTGCGCAGGAGCAGATGACGCGATTACTCGGCATTGATATTCAAGTGGGTCGTACCGGCAAGTTGACCCCCGTTGCCAAACTTGAACCGGTATTTGTTGGTGGAACAACGGTAAGTAACGCGACACTGCATAACGAAGATGAAGCGCGTCGCAAAGATGTACGCATTGGTGACACGGTTATCGTGCGGCGTGCAGGCGATGTAATTCCGGAAGTGGTGAGCGTGGTGCTCGATAAACGCCCCAAGGATGTTGGGCCAACATTTGATTTAAAGAAGCAACTTCACAACAAATGTCCTGTCTGTGGCAGCGCCATTGCACGCGAAGAAGGCGAAGCTGATTGGCGATGTACCGGCGGCCTGTTCTGTCCTGCACAACGCAAGCAGGCGATTCTGCATTTTGCTCAACGGCGTGCGATGGATGTAGAAGGACTTGGCGACAAGCTCGTCGATCAACTGGTTGATGGTGGCTTGGTTAAAACGCTAGCTGATCTTTACTTGCTTGATCTTGAGAAGCTATGCGCTCTTGAGCGCATGGGTGAGAAGAGTGCGCAGAACTTGCTGGACGGTTTGAACAAAAGCAAGAGCACGACATTGCCGCGCTTTCTGTATTCAATGGGTATTCGTCATGTGGGCGAAGCCACGGCAAAGGACCTGGCGAAGCATTTCGGATCACTCGATCCCATCATGCAGGCGAGCGAAGAACAGCTGCTGCAAGTTAACGATGTGGGACCTGTGGTGGCGAAGAGCATTCACCTGTTCTTCAAGCAACTACATAACTGCGAGATTATCCAGAAATTGCGTGAAGCCGGTGTGCATTGGCCAGAGCATACTGGCGCCGCTAACGATACTTCACCCAAGCCGCTTGCTGGAAAAACGCTGGTACTGACGGGAACGCTACCCACATTGTCACGCGATGAAGCAAAAGAGTTGATTGAAGCAGCGGGTGGCAAAGTCAGTGGTTCGGTTTCAAAGAAGACGGACTATGTTGTTGCCGGTGAGGAAGCTGGATCGAAGTTGACCAAGGCTCAAGAATTGGGTGTGACGGTTATTGATGAAGTAGGATTGAAAGCTCTTTTGAAGTAGGGCGCGGTAGCGGTTCTTCGGCGTAACCTGCCGTAGATATCTATCGTTGATCTGTGTGTGATATTTGATGAAGGAACAAAGGAATGAAATCAGCATTGTTGTTTGTGCTAGTTGCGTTCGCGTCAACTGCGAGCCTCTCC
>DATAHE010000426.1:0-3860 GCA_036263355.1 Steroidobacteraceae bacterium
ATCTTGTGCGCTTAAGACTGGAATCCTTCGCGGCGAACAAGTCGTTAACACCTATTGGTAACATTCGTGGCTTCGGTTCCATGCTGGGCTTCGATATCGTTGAATCACATGGAAGTTCACAACCTGTGATGGAAGGCGCGAAGAAAGTAACAGCACGCGCACACGAGCTTGGATTGATATTGCTCGGCTGTGGTATGCAGAGTGAAGCTATTCGCTTGCTTTATCCGCTAACCGCTTCAGAGCCGCTGGTTGATGAAGGTATGTCCTTGCTTGAGCAAGCCTTAAAGAGTTGACTGACATGAGCGTCACCGCAATATCTGGTTTGAAAGATGCATCGTTGCTACGCGATGCCTGTTACATCAACGGTGCATGGATCAAACCGCATGGAGTAGATTCACAGGTAATCCACAATCCAGCGACTCAGCAGGCCATTGGCACGGTGCCATATTGCGGTGAAGTTGAAACGCGCATGGCCATTGATGCTGCACAGGCTGCACTACCTGCATGGAGTGCGCTGCTCGCTGCCGACCGGTCGCGATTGATGCGTCGCTGGTTCGATTTGTTAATTGAAAACATCGATGACCTCGCGTTGATCCTGACCAGTGAGCAGGGCAAGCCGCTGAGCGAAGCGCGTGGTGAAGTGCGTTATGGTGCAGGGTTTATTGAATGGTTTGCCGAAGAGACCAAGCGCATCTATGGCGACATTATTCCTACCTATATGCAGGATCGTCGCTTAATGGTCATTCGTCAGCCGGTTGGTGTGGTCGGTACGATCACGCCGTGGAATTTTCCCATCGCCATGATTGCACGCAAGTGTGCTGCGGCACTTGCAGCTGGATGCACTGTGGTGTCCAAGCCCGCGCCCGAAACACCCTTCTCTGCATTAGCGATGGCTGAGCTTGCGCATCGCGCTGGCATTCCCGCCGGCGTATTCAATGTGGTAACTGGCGATGCAGTCAAGATTGGTGGTGAACTCACCAGCAATCCGGTTGTGCGCAAGATCAGCTTTACCGGTTCAACGCGTATTGGTGTGCTGTTGGCTTCGCAATGCACACCAACACTGAAGAAAGTCTCACTGGAGCTCGGCGGCAATGCGCCCTTCATTGTATTTGATGATGCAGATGTGGATGCAGCCGTGCAGGGCGCCATGATCAGCAAGTTTCGCAACTCGGGTCAGACCTGTGTGTGCACCAATCGATTTATTGTCCAAGCGGGTATCTATGACGAGTTTGTTAAACGATTGTCGCTTGCGGTATCTACACTGAAGGTAGGTAATGGCTTGCAAGCGGATGTGACGCAAGGGCCATTGATTACGCAACGCGCGGTTGAAAAGGTTGAAGCGCATGTTGCGGATGCCGTGGCGCATGGCGCAAAAGTGGTGCTGGGTGGTAAACGACATGCATTGGGTGGCACGTTCTTCGAGCCAACGGTTATTCGCGATGCAAATACCAGCATGCTCATGAGTCATGAAGAAACATTTGGTCCTGTTGCACCGGTATTCAGATTTGTTACCGAAGCGGATGCGCTGCAGATGGCCAATGAATCAGAGTTTGGCCTGGCTTCATACTTGTATACACGCGACATGTCGCGTGCATGGCGTGTAAGCGAAAAGATCGAATCAGGCATGGTCGGTGTCAATGTGGGATTGATCTCCACTGAAGTCGCACCATTCGGTGGTGTAAAAATGTCAGGGAGCGGTCGCGAAGGTTCCAAGTATGGAATTGATGACTACACCGAGATCAAGTACATGTGCTTTGGTGTGGAGTGAACCCGCACCATCTCCAATATCCTTTCCACACGGATGACCAAGGCCATGTTTGGGGTAGTGAGTTGAGGTAACAGATTTCAACAATGTCATTCCCGCGAAGGCGGGAATCCAGTCAACCCAAGCAGGGTGAGCTTGTCGAACAATTCCCTGACAAATGGAGTCTTCGACAGGCTTTCATAAGGAACGATTGGAAGTGGAGTTCCCTTTCATGGAAGGACGTTACAACATTTAACTGTGCTGACGAATTGAAATGTTGACGAGATAACGCCATTGACGTTTAGAGGTAATTGATCATCATGCAACTGTCCTATGTAAGACCCGTCGTTGGTGATGCGTGGCAAACCTACCTCGCACAAATCGATCGCGTTATTCCTTATCTGGGTGAGCTGGCGAAATGGGAGCAGTCATTACGACACCCTAAACGTACATTGATTGTCGATGTGCCCATCGAGATGGACGATGGAACAGTGAGGCACTTTGAAGGTTTTCGCGTGCAGCACAATCTATCTCGTGGACCTGGCAAGGGCGGACTGCGCATTCATCAGGACGTAACGCTGGAAGAAGTGATGGCATTAGCAGGATGGATGACGATCAAGAATGCTGCGGTCAATCTTCCTTATGGTGGTGCCAAGGGCGGCATCCGTGTTGATCCACGCTCCTTATCGATGCGTGAACTTGAGAAGATAACGCGTCGTTACACCAGCGAGATCGGTCCCTTCATCGGGCCAACAAAGGACATTCCTGCGCCTGACGTAAACACCAATGCACAAGTGATGGCGTGGATGATGGATACGTATTCAATGAATTCAGGTACCACTGCCACCGGTGTGGTGACTGGCAAGCCAGTCGATCTTGGCGGATCGCTTGGCCGTGTCAAAGCAACGGGACGCGGTGTGTTCAAAGTAGGCACTGAAGCGGCGCGTTTGATGAAGCTGAATGTCAATGGTGCGCGCGTCGCCATTCAAGGCTTCGGTAACGTGGGTAGTGCAGCCGCCGAACTGTTTGCTGAAGCGGGTGCAAAAGTAGTTTCAATTCAGGATCAGTTCGCGACGATCTATAGCAGCAAAGGAATCGACGTTGCTGCAGCGCTGAAGCAGCGCGATCAAGAAGGTCGCGTTGAAGGAACGCCGGATACCGAAGTCATCTCGGCAGAAAATTTCTGGGATGTGGATTGTGACATCCTGATTCCTGCTGCGCTGGAATCGCAAATTACCGTGACGAGAGCGAACCGCATCAAGGCGAAGCTGGTGCTCGAAGGCGCGAATGGACCCACTTTGCCTGAAGCGGATGACGTATTGATTGATCGTGGTATTCGCGTTGTACCTGATGTGATCTGCAATGCGGGTGGTGTGATCGTCAGTTACTTCGAGTGGGTACAGGATTTCTCCAGCTTCTTCTGGACCGAAAGTGAAATCAATCAACGTCTCGACAGCATCATCATTCAGGCGTTCAATCGCATATATGAAGTTGCAGGAAGGTTGAAGGTATCCATGCGCGTAGCGGCATTTGTTGTTGCCTGCGAACGAATTCTAAAAGCGCGTCAGGAACGCGGTTTGTATCCATAAGGCTGGAGTAACAATGAAGCAGAATATGATTTCGCGGCGAGTGGTGATCAAGACCTTGCTGGGTGGTGCGACGGTACCGTTTATTAACGAAGCGCAGGGTGATGAAGCGCCGTTGCTCAACGAGAACGACACAGCGGCCAAGTCCATGCATTACGTATCCGATGCAAGCAGGGCCAAGGACGCCAAGCCCGGCAGCAAGTGTGCGAACTGTTCGCTTTATACGGGCGATAGTAAATCAACCCAAGCGGTGTGTACTTTGTTCGGCACCAAACAAGTGCTGGCCAATGGTTGGTGTGAAGCGTGGACCAACCTTTAGTCGATTCCCTTTATCATCACTCAAATTTTAGTACTGAAGATTACTGATTCACAAAGTCCTACATGCGCCGATCACATTTCCTACATCGCCGACATTAATGACGCACTTTGTGTGACGCGCAGAACAATATCTGTGTGAAAACCAGTTGATATTCGGGCCGTGGTTAAACGAATTGCGGCGGCGTTATGGTCAGGTATTTGTTTGCACTGGC
>DATAHE010000427.1:0-2278 GCA_036263355.1 Steroidobacteraceae bacterium
CCTCAGTCGAAATGACAGAGCGGAGAGGTCTATGGATACACAACCATCATAACCATTGTCATTTCGAGCAACGCGAGAAATCTTTCTAGGCCGTCGGATGGTCATTCTCTGAGCCTTTATGCTTTAGCAGCTCGAGACTACGTGCAGAACATTACGCGCTTAACGCAAGGCGCTCACAAAGCGTCAACCGCCTCACTCACCAACTGCCCAATACGCGACAAAAACTCCGTACTCATCGTTGGCTGAAAACGCTGCACATCATTGCTGCCAACCGCCAGCAAACCATATCGCGCTTCGGGACCCAATGCCACCATGGCGACCGAACCCACTTCCTGCGCATCGTTGCCAAACAGATATTCACGTTGTGAATCGCGAATCTGTCCACAACGTGGCTTGGGCGAAGAAAAGAAAGTTTCAAAGGGCTTCAGGTCTGGCGAGCCCGGTTCCACCATGCGCAAGTGACGCGTAGTAATGCGCGACAACTCAGGGATGTCATTACGCAGGCACAACAATACCCAGTGCGTTACGCCAAAGTCTTCACGCAATGAAGTCTCCAGTGCCGTGAAAAACTGGTTGGCGCCGTGGCTGCGAATCAACCGGCACGACAGCCGATGGATCTTGTCCGCGAGTACATCATTGTCCTGTGCTACTGCAACAAACTCACGGAGCTTTGCTTCCAGTCGCTGATTGATATCCCGCAGTGCCTGTACCTGACGTTCCACTAACGATACCGTCTGCGTACCGCGTTCGTGCGGTATGTGCATTCGGCTCAGCAGCGAAGTATGTCGTTCGAAAAAATCCGGATGTCGGGAAAGATAATCCGCCAGCGTATCTTCGCTAAAAGAATGATCTGCTTCGCGGGCAATGGGCTTGCTCATATTTATATTTGCCGGGTCTGTGTGCCGTCAGGGTGGTGCGGACACTATCACAAATTACATCCCGGTTGAACGAGTGAAAGAATGAACGAAATCAGATTTCGACTTGACCGGTAAACACACGCGTAGCGGGCCCTGTCATCCATAGCTTGTGGCCCTCACCTTGCCAGCTGATGATCAGTTGTCCACCGGGCAAATTCACCTTCACCGTTTCGTTCAACAATCCACGCTTGCGACCCACAGCCACTGCTGCGCATGCGCCGGTGCCACAGGCCTGTGTTTCACCGACACCGCGTTCGAACACACGGAGATCAATTTGATCACGCGACACCACATGCATAAAGCCCACATTCACCCTTCTGGGAAAGCTTGGATGAACCTCAAGCACTGCACCTAATGATTCAACGGGCGCAAGCTTCACGTCATCCACCGTCAACACGGCGTGCGGATTACCCATCGACACCGCTCCAATGGAAATGCTCTGTCCATTTGTATCCAACGGGTACGCATCAGCAACACCATCCGCCACAAAGGGCAACGACTTGGGATCGAAATTCGGTACGCCCATATCGATGGAGACTTGGCCGTTATCCTTGATCTCGGCATTCACCAAGCCACCCAGGCAATCCATGCGCAACTGACTTTGACCACGTTGCTGTGCAATGAGACTGGCAATACAACGTGCGCCATTACCACACTGTTCCACTTCGGAACCATCAGCATTGAAGTTGCGATAGTAGACATCCGTATCGGGACGTCTGGGCGACTGGATCACCAGCGCCTGATCAAAACCTATACCCTTGCGACGATCAGATAACTTGCGCAGTTGTTCCGGCGTCAACAGCTTGCTGTCATCGGCCTCGAACACGATGAAGTCGTTGCCAAGACCCTGCATTTTGGTGAAGCTCAAAATCATGGTGGAAAGCATATCAGCTTAGATAATGGGTGTGGCAACCGCAGCCAATCGAATGGAAATGTGGAGATAACCGCCTTCGCACGGTATTCTGTCGCCTGCTTTTGTGGATGAATAATTAAACGTAAACGACTGGCAAAGGAGAACTGATGACTCGTTTCATCGTCATGTTGTCGTTGTTGCTCACGTCAGTTTGCATGGCAGCGACACCGGCAGAAACCAGGAAGATCGAATACCTGATTAGGGCGATTGAGTCGCTATCCAATGCGCAATTCGTTCGCAACGGCACTGCCTATGATGCAAAGTCAGCGGCAGATCATCTGCGGCTGAAATGGAAAAATGCAGGCGACAAAGTCATCACCGCCGAAGACTTTATCCGCCTGTGTGGTTCTGCATCATCCATGTCGGGTAAAGCCTATCAAATACGCTTTGCAGATGGTCACACAACCACCTCTGCCGCGTTCCTGCGCGAACAACTCGGGAAATACGA
>DATAHE010000428.1:0-4615 GCA_036263355.1 Steroidobacteraceae bacterium
GGTGATGCTGGGCTGGTTTGTTGTATGGCCTCTCTTTAGGTGAACCAGTTTGAAAACTACTGCGCTCACCATTTTGTGTTCATGCGGTGCTCGGAAGCCTTACGTACTGACGTGTACGCTCCGGTTCCTGTGCTCCGGCTGAACACAAACTGCCATCGCTCGTAACGTTTTGAATCTGGCTCACAAGCGCCTTAAGACATGTTAGTTAGAAATTTGATTGAGCATAAAGAATGATTGACTGGCCCATATTAAGTGTTCTCATCTGGTTGCCCATCATTGCAGGCGCAGTGTTGCTGGTGCTGGGTGATCGCGTTGTGCTGGCGCGCTGGATGGCGTTACTGACATCAGTAGCTACCTTTGTATTGTCGCTACCGTTGTGGACGCATTTCGATACCACGACAGCCGCCATGCAATTTACTGAATGGCGCATCTGGATTCCAACCTTCAATGCGACGTATCACCTTGGTGTTGATGGGATTGCGATGCCATTGATCGTTCTCACCACATTCATCACGCCATTAGTGGTGATTGCCGGTTGGACAGTTATCGATAAAAAGCAGAACCAGTATTTTGCGTCGTTCCTGATTCTTGAAGGATTGATGATCGGTGTGTTTGTCGCGCTGGATGCATTGCTGTTCTATGTATTCTGGGAAGCGATGTTGATACCGATGTTTATCATCATTGGTATCTGGGGTGGTCCGCGCCGTGTATATGCAACCATCAAGTTCTTCCTGTATACCTTCCTTGGTTCCGTGTTCATGCTCGTGGCATTGATTTACATGTATCTCAAAGCAGGTACCTATGAGATCGCGAGTCTTCAGCAGTTGCCATTAGGATTGAAAGAACAGACGCTGATATTCATTGCGTTCCTGCTGGCATTTGCGGTGAAGGTGCCAATGTGGCCAGTTCATACCTGGTTGCCTGATGCACACGTTGAGGCGCCGACGGGTGGCTCCGTTGTTCTGGCGGCCATCATGTTGAAGATGGGTGGTTACGGTTTTCTGCGTTTCTCTTTGCCGATTGCGCCCGATGCTTCGCAACATCTTGACTGGTTGATGATCAGCCTGTCATTGATCGCCGTCGTGTACATCGGCTTTGTGGCGTTGGTGCAGCAGGATATGAAGAAGCTGATTGCATACTCATCCATCGCACACATGGGTTTCGTGACGCTCGGCGCGTTCATCGCATGGGATATCGTGCGTGCAACTGGTGGTACGCAAGGCGCGGTGATGGGACTGGAAGGCGCAATGGTTCAGATGATTTCGCACGGTCTTGTGTCGGGCGCCATGTTCCTTGGTGTGGGTGTGATGTATGACCGTGTACACAGTCGCGAGATCAGTGCCTATGGTGGCGTGATCAACAAGATGCCGATCTTCGCCGCCTTCTTCGTACTGTTTGCGATGGCGAATTCAGGTCTGCCTGCCACTTCCGGTTTCGTTGGCGAGTTTCTCGTTATCCTTGCCAGCTTCCGAGCTGATTTCTGGTATGCCTTCCTTGCGGCGCTCACTTTGATTCTCGGTGCTGCTTATACATTGTGGCTGGTCAAGCGCGTTATCTTCGGCAATGTGACCAATGATCACGTGGCGCATATGGAAGATCTGAATGGCCGCGAGTTTTTCATCCTGGGTGTGCTGGCACTGGCCGTATTGGCACTGGGTGTGTACCCCGCACCATTGCTGGATGTGATGAAACCCAGCATGGATCATCTGTTACAACAAATGCTGACCACCAAACTGTCAGCGGCCATGTAGTGTGACGCATGCAAAGTAATCTGAATTTGATGTTTGTTTATCCCGAGCTGCTGATTGTTGCAGCTGCTTGTGTGTTGTTGATGGTGGAGTTGTTTCTGCCAGTAAAACGCATGATGAGTTTCTTTATCACCATGCTAACTTTGGTGATTGCTGTGTGGCTCACCAGTCGTTTCGGCGTTAGCACCCGCACTGTGGTTTTCAATGGCATGTTCGTTCTTGATCCAATGGCCAGTGTGCTGAAGATATTTGCATACGGAGCGACAGCGGTAACGCTGGTTTATTCGCGCGATTACCTGCAGGCACGTGGTTTGTTCAGAAGCGAATACTATGTACTCAGTCTTATCGCGCTGCTTGGCATCATGGTGATAATCTCCGCCGCATCGCTGGTCACTGTTTATATCGGTGTCGAGCTGCTGTCCTTGTCGCTCTATGGCCTGGTTGCATTCGATCGGGAATCTGGTGTCGCAGCAGAATCAGCTATCAAGTATTTCGTACTGGGTGCGATTGCGTCTGGCATGTTGTTGTATGGCATGTCCATCATTTACGGTGTGACCGGCAGTCTCAATCACGATGTGATTGCAGTTAAAGCCCAGGCGCTAGGCAGCACGAACGTTGGTCTGGCCTTCGGTCTTGCGTTCATAGTGATCGGCATTGCGTTCAAGTTTGGCGCGGTGCCATTCCACATGTGGATACCTGATGTGTATCACGGCGCGCCAACACCGGTAACTTTGTTCGTTGGTTCTGCACCGAAGATCGCATCGTTCGGTCTCGCCATGCGTTTGCTGGTAGATGGATTGGGCGGTCTGTCTGCGCAGTGGCACGACATGCTGGTGGTGCTCGCTGTGCTTTCCATGGCTCTGGGAAATGTGGTCGCCATCGCCCAGACCAATCTCAAGCGCATGCTGGCTTATTCAACCATATCGCATGTCGGCTTTATCCTGTTGGGCGTGCTTGCTGGCACAGCGCAAGGTTATCGCGCTGCTATGTTCTACACGCTGACCTACGTGATTACCGCTGTGGGTTCTTTCGGTGTCATCTTGTTGTTGGCTCGACCCGGCGCCACAGCAGCATCTGGTTTTGAGTCTGACAATATTGAAGACTTCAAAGGTCTGAGCAAGAAGAGCCCCTGGTTTGCAGCAGTGATGGCGATGCTGATGTTCAGCACTGCCGGCGTGCCACCGTTCGTCGGGTTCTCTGCAAAGCTTGCGGTGATTCAGGCAGTGGTGAGCATTGGTGATGTATGGCTTGCGGGCATTGCCGTGTTCTTCTCTGTTATCGGTGCTTACTACTATTTGCGCGTGATCAAGGTAATGTATTTCGATGAAGGCGTGGACACGGGAAGTGTTATTGCCAGTCGTGCATTGCGCACCGTGCTAAGCGCGAATGGACTTGCCGTTCTTGTGCTGGGCGTCATGCCCGGTGCATTGCTGGCTTTGTGCGGACGCGTAATCGGCTAGTGGGTTCAGAATAAAAGTGCACCGCAGATCCAGCGGTGCAAAATCGCGATTTCAACCTCGCATAAATAATCCTGATTTGACGGTGAATTTTCTTGTATTCACCGCAGTGCATCATTAGAATGCGCGGCCTCTGTTGCGGGGTGGAGCAGTCTGGCAGCTCGTCGGGCTCATAACCCGAAGGTCGTAGGTTCAAATCCTACCCCCGCTACCATTTCAAAGCGGCCCAATGTCGGGTTCAGCATTTGATTACCGGCGAAGGCCGCAGGTTGAAAAGCCTGCAGCCGATAGCGATTCCTGATTGGCAGAATCAGGTTTTTCAAGCCCCGGATGGGGCTTTTTGCGTTGTATGGCTACTTTGGCTTATTGAGTAATGGTATCTTTATAAGTGTTTGGTGGTTGAGGAAGCATGCATTAACAGATGTGTTGCCGGGCAGGGAATGTGCAGTAGTGAATGGGCCTTGGGCCCATTTTTCGTTTTACGGGGTAAAGAATTGATGGGGTGGTTGTGCGCGAACAGCTGATCGAGTTGCTGGAACCGCTGGTACGCCATCTCGGGTATGAGCTGTGGGAGCTGGAATTCACCGGCCGGAACGGAGTGTTGCGCATCTATATCGATTCGCCGGAAGGTATTGATGTAGAGGACTGCGAAACAGTCAGCCGTGCGATCAGTGATCGTCTGGACGAGGCAGACCCCATATCGGGTGAGTACATGCTGGAAGTGTCGTCGCCAGGTCTGGATCGGGTGTTGCGTCGTCCCGAACATTTTCAGCGCTTCGTCGGAGAACAAGTCAGCGTGGAAATGAAGCAACTGGTGAATGGACGTCGCAGGTTTGTAGGCAAGTTGTTACTGGCTTCTGAAACGGACATACAACTTGGAACGGACGATGGTCAGATTGAGTTGGTGATTGCGAACATTCACAAGGCGCGTTTGATGCCGGAGTGGTAGCGACAAATGCCGGAAACCGTGTTCCGGTCAGGAGTTGATGATGACGATGAACAAAGAAATTTTGATGGTGGTTGATGCCGTATCCAACGAGAAGGGCGTCGACAAGGAAATCATTTTCGAAGCGCTGGAAGCAGCGTTAGCCACTGCCACGCGCAAGCGTTACGGCGAAGGCTATGAAGTCCGTGTTGCTATCAATCGCAAGACCGGCAATTACGACACATTTCGTCGCTGGAAAGTCTTCGCTGACGATTCCAACGAACTTGAATTTCCCGATCATGAATTGCGCCTGGAAGATGCGCTCGATATCGACAAGAGTGCAGAGCCCGGCGGCTATGTTGAAGAGTCGATCGAATCTGTCGAATTTGGTCGCATTGCTGCACAAACTGCCAAGCAGGTCATTGTGCAAAAGGTTCGCGAAGCCGAACGCAATCACGTCATCGAACAGTTTAAAGATCGCATGG
>DATAHE010000429.1:0-2359 GCA_036263355.1 Steroidobacteraceae bacterium
CGAGTGCCGTGCAAACGCAATCCGTAGGCGACATTTTCAAAAATCGATTTGGGAAATGGATTCGGCTTCTGGAACACCATGCCGATCCGCATGCGAACTTCAATGGGATTGATTTGCTTGCCAACGAGATTGATGTCATCAGGATGTAGCGTAATAGTTCCTTCATAACGCGTACCTTGTTGCAAATCATGCATACGATTGAAACAACGCAGGAAGGTACTCTTGCCACAACCAGAAGGTCCGATCAGCGCGGTCACCTGACGATCGGCAATTGGCATGTTGATATTCGACAGCGCTTTCTTGTCGCCGTAGTAGAAATTCAGATCTTGAACCAGTGCCTTCACTTGCATGGCTCGCACCTTGCGTGTGTCATCGATGGGCATGGTAATGCGCGGCGTACCGTTCGCGACTCTTGCTCCGGTAGCGGCTGGGTCTTGGCCCGAAAACGCTGAGTTCATCGTTTCTGATTCAGTCACCACGCAACACCCACTGTTCGATCGAAGTTCAGACACATTGCTACCACATCATCACCGTACATGCCGATAGCAAAAGCCGGTGCATTCTACCCGTACTTGCCTACAACGGTCACGCCGCACAGCGCTTTGTAAGACAGGTTCGGGCTTGTACCCTTGATGCAGTGTGCCGACTGTTTATGACAATTTTGTTACAGACCAGTTGCGAAGCAGCTTAACTGACTGATTTTCGAATTATTTATTGGTGTTTTCCAAACCGTCTGTTTATGTCAGACACATTTCCCTGACCACGCGTGTCCAGCCGCGCGCCACATTACCACGGTTGTATCCGCCACCACCCGTTGCCAGTATACGTCCGTGCCCCCATGATTCGGCCAACTGGCACAGGCGTCGTGCGGCGTGCCCATGAGCGTCATCGGTGAACCGTAAGTGAGTCAACGGATCATCCATCATGCTATCCACACCACACTGCAGAAACACAAAATCGGGTGGTATTGCCTGCAAGTACTCTTCTATCTTCGACCATGCCTGCATAAACTC
This sequence comes from Steroidobacteraceae bacterium, assembly GCA_036263355.1. GTDB lineage: Bacteria > Pseudomonadota > Gammaproteobacteria > Steroidobacterales > Steroidobacteraceae > CAILZL01. Next base: position 1,014 of record DATAHE010000429.1, read on the forward strand.
CGCATCGCCTGCGCCAATGGGCAATGGAATGTTCAGCTTGGTTCCAACTGCTTCACCCTCACCAGTTTCATCCACACTACCGGTACCTGGATAAAGAAAGTGCCCATCTTCGTGCGTATCGGCAAACATCAGATCAGGATCATGATTGAATGCATAGAACACGCCATCACCGTGATGCGCATCGATGTCGACATAGGCAATGCGTTTGACACCATACTGTTTGCGCAATACTTCAATCGCCACACCAATATCGTTGAACACGCAGAAACCAGCAGCGCGATCTCGCGCAGCATGATGCAAACCCGCAATGGGAATGAAGGCACGCTTCACTTTTCCAGCCATGATCTGTTCGACTGCTGTCAATGTTGCACCAACCACATTGCTTGCCGCTTCAAACACTCCCTTGTAAGCAGGCGTATCACCGTTATCAATCAATCCCTGACCTGTCTTCGACAGCTCCATCACACGCTGTACATGGGCGGGTGTATGAAACAACAGCAACTCATCCGTCGTTGCTGGGCGTGGCGATGCATGCAGCAAATACGATTCGAGATGGGCCTTGCGTAATTCGCTCATGAATACTTCATGACGATCAGTACCAAATGCATGTCCATCGGGGAAGCCATAGCGGGCGATGGCATCACCGGCAACCAGCAGCACTTTGTTATTTGTTGTCATTAAGGATTGCCTAATTTATTCGAGGCATCGCCGTTATGATCTGCTTTTTCAAAACTGTCAAAAACAAGAGTTTTTGCAGAGCGTCCATGGACGGATTCACAGCGGTTTTGAAAAGCAGAACATAATGGCAATGCTAACGAGCTGTATCAGCTCTTAACTGCCGGAAGCGCTCTTTGTCTTACCACTTCAAACAATGTCACACCAGTGGCAACCGACACATTTAAACTTTCCACCACACCGGACATGGGAATGTTCACCAACAGATCGCAATTCTCTTTTGTCAGACGTCGCATGCCCGCGCCTTCGGCGCCCATGACAATGGCCATAGGGCCTGTGAGCTTTGCAGTATAGATTGACTGAGTCGCCTCATCATCCGTACCTACCAACCACAGACCACGTTCTTTCAACCATCGTAAAGTGCGGGCAAGATTGGTAACTTGAATCAGCGGTACGGTCTCCGCTGCACCTGCCGCGACTTTACGCACCACGGGTGATAGACCGGCAGCACGATCACGCGGCACGACGACAGCATGTACTCCGGCAGCATCGGCCGTACGCATACAGGCCCCAAGATTATGAGGATCGGTTACGCCATCCAGTACTAACACCAATGGATTATTGCCAGCCTTATCCAGTACATCATCGAGTGCGCCCTCGCCAAGGTTATC
>DATAHE010000430.1:0-2682 GCA_036263355.1 Steroidobacteraceae bacterium
CAGACTTGGAGCACGCTACAGTGCGTTATTGCAAGAGGCATTTGTTAATGCTCCTGCCGACAAACAGATCACCACGCCGTTTATCGCTGCAGGCAATACCAGCGTGTATGCGCAGTACACCATTGAAGTGCCGCAACGCGAGTTTTTTGAAACACGCATGAAGTCAAAGGGCATACCAACTGCGGTGCATTATCCCGTACCGTTACATTTACAGCCCGTATTTGCGAACCTTGGTTATAAGGCGGGTGATTTTCCTGTCTCCGAAAAAATTGCATCACGGGTAGTGAGCTTGCCGATGCATCCCTATCTGACCGAGGCGCAGCAGCAGCAAGTGGTCACTGCAGTTCGCGAGTCGGTTCTTGGCTAACAATCGTTAATAAGAACATGCGTCAAATCATATTCGATACTGAAACCACGGGGCTTGATCCCAATCAAGGTCACGGCATCATCGAAATCGGCGCGATTGAAGTGATCAATCGCCGCAAGACGGGCCGCACCTTTCATCGCTACTGCAAACCGGATCGTGATGTAGAGGCAGAGGCCTTGGCCGTACATGGCATCACCAACGAATTCTTGAGTTCCCAACCGCGTTTTGTAGAACTGGCTGAAGAGTTGATCGAATTTATCTCCGGCGCGGAGCTGATTATTCACAACGCGCCATTCGACGTTGGATTCTTGAATGCGGAACTACAACGCATCAACAGCAAGCACAGTACTCATACTTTGTGCACCATCGTTGATACGCTGGTCATGGCGCGCACCAAGTATCCAGGGCAGCGCAATTCACTGGATGCATTGTGCAAACGTTTTTCTGTCGATAACTCGGGCCGCGAATATCACGGCGCGTTGCTCGATGCACAATTGTTGCTGGATGTGTATCTCGCGATGACTGGAGGGCAGTCAACACTGATACTGGATAATGCTGCATCGGGTGCCGACAATGTGTCAGTTGGAAAGACCTGGTCGCGTCCTGCTGGTGTGCTGCCCGTGCTGATGGCCGAAGCAGACGAATTAACATCACATGAGAAGGTGTTGGCAACCCTGGATAAAGCCAGCGGCGGTAAGACAGTCTGGCGCAAGCTTGCATGAACGAAACACTATATAAGTCGTTCTGGCGAAATTTTCTTGGTCATTCACCCAGCTGGTACAAGTTACTGGTTGTTTCGTGCCTGATTGCCAATGTGGTTGTGCTGCATGTCGCAGGCAGCGTTGTTGCAAGTTGGCTGGTGCTGGCGGAGTTCATCGGCACGCTGGCGATGGCGCTGAAGTGCTATCCCTTGCAGCCCGGTGGTCTGCTGGCGATTCAGGCGGTATTACTCAACTTGACGGATAGTCAGTCCGTCTACAACGAAATCATTGCTGGTCTGCCGGTCATCTTGTTAATGATCTTCATGGTCACAGCCATCTATTTTCTACGCGACTTGTTGCAAGTGATTTTTTCCTCATTGCTGCTTCGCGTTCGCAGCCATCTCATTCTCTCCTTATTATTCTGCGTATTGTCTGCGGTGTTATCGGCATTTCTTGATGCGCTTACGGTGATCGCAGTGGTGATGACCGCAGCGATGGGCTTCTATGCTGTTTATCATCAGGTGGCATGCGGCAAGTCTCATCAAGATGCCGTTGCTTCAAACGAGCACGATTACACCGCCGACGCCGAAGTACATTCAGTACGGCGAGATGAGCTGGATGCGTTTCGTGGATTTCTGCGTGGATTGGTCATGCATGCAGCAGTGGGTACCGCATTGGGTGGCGTGATGACGCAAGTGGGCGAGCCACAAAACTTGCTGATTGCAAAGCAGGCTGGCTGGACCTTCACGCAATTTTTTATTGCAGTGGCGCCGGTCAGTATTCCGGTATTTATCGTCGGCGCACTGACCTGCGTGATAATTGAGCGCTTTCGTTTATTTGGATACGGTATGGAATTACCCGTCAACGTGTATCAGATATTGAGTGAGCATGCAGCAAGTACTGCTGCTCGACGTGGGCCAAAGGAAAGGGCACAGTTGTGGATTCAAGGCTTGATTGCTGTGACGATGGTGATTGCGTTGATCATGCACTGGGCCGAGGTCGGCGTGATTGGGCTCCTGATCATTGTGCTGGCGACGGCCTTCAATGGTGTAACCGACGAGCATCGTATCGGAAAGGCATTTGAAGTATCGCTACCATTCACCGCGTTGCTGGTGGTTTTTTTTGCAGTGGTGGCGGTAATCCACGATCAACATCTGTTTGATCCCTTCACTCAATGGGTGTTGACGCAAACCGGCCGCATGCAGCTGGCCATGATGTTTGTGGCCACAGGGTTGTTGTCTGCCGTCAGCGATAACGTATTTGTTGCAACAGTTTACATCTCTGGACTCAAGGCTTCGTTTCTCGAAGGCACGATTGATCAGACAAATTTTGAACAGCTCGCCGCAACAATCAATGTGGGTACCAACATCGTTAGCGTCGCAACACCCAATGGTCAGGCGGCGTTTTTGTTTTTGTTGACCTCGGCACTTGCACCATTGATTCGTCTTTCTTACGGACGGATGTTGTGGATGGCGTTGCCCTATACCATAGTACTGACTGCAACGGCGTTTCTCGCAACGATGTACTTGTTATAGTCATCAATGATGAGCTGGTATTGATCTTGATCTGAGCCTGTTTGTCGCACGTCGGCAACTGCTTTTCTATGTGTCGTCT
>DATAHE010000431.1:0-4235 GCA_036263355.1 Steroidobacteraceae bacterium
CGTACGGCAGATCGGTTTGAATTACCGCGCATTAGCTCTCAGCAACACTTATCTTCTCGCGACGGACAGTCATAGTCAGGGACGCAGCCTGATGATCGGACCATTAATCTCCGCAAATATCAGCTATCGCCTATTGGATAACTTCCTCATTCAACAAGCCCATAAGCTTGCATGAAGTCTCTATAGGCATAGTCAGGCAGAAACTGCCGGGCCTGGCGAAATTCTTCAAGTAACGACTGTTGCTTGATGGCAGCCTCGCGTGGTCGTTGCTCAAGCCAGTTTGCCAACGCGAGCGTTAAGAGCGCTGACATATCCTCACGAGTCAACTGGATTTCAGCATCGGCATATGAATCATTGACAACATATTGATCCTTGCTTGTCGCTTGAATAAGACTGCGTGGACTGAGAGCGCAGAATAGATAGACGATTCGCTCCGCCTCTGGTGCAATCAGCAATTGCAGTTTCTCTCTTTGGCTGAAGCTGCCAGGCCTGTCGATATCATAAGCGTTATGGCAGAGCGCTGCCCGCTGCAAGACAGGGTGACCGTTCCATTTTGCAATCAACGCATGAGTACCACGAAGATGTGGAAGTTCGTTTCCATGATGCGTTGGATTGTTCATTACTTCATCAAACATGCGCATCTCTGCCAGAAGTTTCTCTATTTCCTGACTTTCAAGCATGATTCCTGCCTTGAATGTTCACCCATTTCGTGTAGTTTCCATTATACGAATAAATATTTGCATTTAAATTCGCATTCCAGCACTGCATGAAATCACGAAAAATCCGTCTTAAGCCCAGGAAAGTTCCGAAGCAGTCACGCTCCAGGAAGCTTGTTGAATACATTCTCGAGGCGGCTATTCGCGTTTTAAAAAAATCGCCGGGATCAGGCTTCAATACCATTGCAGTTGCTTCCGAGGCTGGAGTAAGTGTCGGCTCGCTTTATCAATACTTTCCAAACAAGGAGGCGCTGCTTTTTCAGTTACAGATGGATGAGGCAACGAAAACCAGAGAGCAATTGCAGGCAATTTTCAGTAACTGCGCACAGCCTGCACACAAGAGGATGAAAGCAGCACTTGAGTATTTCTTTGAAAGTGAATGGGAAGAGCGTGACCTCCGTCGTTCACTGCAGGAAGCGAGTGTAGATGTGTCGAGGTCCGAAGAATTTTCCATGTTGCGCGTGGATACGATTGCAGAGGTTGAGAGTTTCCTGAGAGATAATTTCAGGACTTCCAGAAAAGACAGTCAGGACTGGGCTGAATATCTCTGTTTTTCGGCATCAAGTCTCGCGGAGGCAGGCAGCAATCTTGCAGCCAGTCACCACCAATACCGGGAGTGGAGCAAGCGGAGCATTGAGATGCTTATGCTTTATATGAAAAACATTAATAACAATGCCTGAAGCACAAGCAGCAAATCAGCGCGATCCACGTCATCCAGAGAAACCTATTGATTGCATGTACTGCAGGTGCTATTCAAAACGCCTCGTCAAACGCAACCTCTCCCTGCACGCCCACTTGATAAGCGGATACACGGCGTTCAAAAAAGTTGGTCAGCTCCTGCACATCCTGCAATTCCATAAACGCAAAGGGATTGCGTGCGTGATAACGCAGCGGTAATTGAAGCGCACGCAGGCGTTGATCTGCAACGTATTCCAGATATTGGCGCATCTCACTTCGGGTCAGTCCAACGACACCACCGGACAACACATCTTCTGCAAATGCGGATTCGCAATCGACTGCTTCTTCAATCATTTGCTGAACCTGCATTGCCCAGTTTGCATCAAACAAATGCGGCTCTTCGCGACGTACGTTGTTGATCACTTCATACGCGAAAGCCATGTGCGCACTTTCATCACGAAATACCCAGCTCGTTCCGGCAGCAAGACCCGGCAGCAACCCACGTGAGCGCAGGAAGTACACATAGGCAAACGCGCCAAAAAAGAACAAGCCTTCAATGCAGCTCGCAAAGCAGGTGAGGTTCAGCAGAAAGCGGCGCTTGTCTTCATCATTTTCAATTCGCTGAATGCCAGACACTTCATCTGTCCATTTATGACAGAACTCTGCTTTGCGACGGATGGACGGAATATTTTCAATGGCTGCGAATGCCTGTGCTCGACGTTGTTGGTCAGGGACGTAATTGTCCAGCAGCGTCAGATAAAACTGGATGTGCAACGCTTCCTCATATAACTGGCGCGACAGATACATTCGCGCTTCAGGTGAATTGATATGCCGGTATAAACTGATCACCAGATTGTTGGACACAATGGAATCGCCCGTGGCAAAGAAGGCCACTAGACGTTCGATCAGGTGTCGGTCCGCCTGTGTCATGCGCTGACTCAAGTGTCCGAGGTCTATCTGGAAATCGATCTCTTCTACCGTCCACGTATTCTTGATGGCCGCGCGATACATTTCATAGAAGCGCGGATAGCGCATCGGGCGCAGCGTCAGATCAAAACCCGAATCGAGTAACGACGGTGGGCGCGTATTTGTATTGATTGTTATGGGATTCATTGGCAGGCCTCGCATAGTTCAGGATTTTCCAGAGAACATACGACCGCATCGGTGTCGCTGATCTCTGCTTGTTTTGCTTGCACAGTTGTTTTTGCAATGCGCGTCGCTGGTCGTGATCGAAGGTAGTAGGTTGTCTTGACCCCGCTCTTCCAGGCATACATGTACATGCTGGATAATTGTCCGATGGTCGGATTGGCCATAAACAGATTGAGCGACTGGCTTTGATCGATATAGGCACCGCGCGCAGCCGCAAGATCAATCAGTGCACGCATTGGCAACTCCCATGCAGTGCGATATATGGCGCGCAACGAATCAGGAATTTCATTGATCTCCTGAATAGAACCATCTGCAAGCTTGAGCTGATTGCGAATGTCATCAGTCCATAAACCCAGTCGTTGCAGCTCTTCAACCAGGTAACGATTTACTTGCAGGAAGTCACCCGACAGTGTTTCTCGCTTGAATAGATTAGAAACCTGCGGTTCGATGCATTCATAACAACCGGCAATGGAAGCAATCGTTGCCGTGGGTGCAATGGCAATCAACAGACTGTTCCGCAGGCCGTGTGCCTTGATCTCATCGCGCAATGCATTCCACTGCTGTGGATTCGATGGCGTGATTCCCCAGCTATCGAATTGCAACTCGCCCTGTGCTGCGCGTGTTTCTGCAAAGGCATCGTGTGCGCCCTGTTCACGTGCCAACTCCATCGACGTACGCAATGCATGAAAGTAAATGGTTTCCGCGATCTTCGTAGACAGGCTTTTTGCTTCAGCGCTATCAAATGATAAACGCAATTGGAAGAACACATCTTGCAAGCCCATTGTGCCCAGCCCAACCGGGCGCCAGCGCATGTTGGAAGCACGTGCAGTGCCAATGGGATAGAAATTGAGATCAATGACGCGATCCAGTTGACGTATGGCCGTTTGTACAGTTTGAGCAAGCTTGTCGAAATCAAAAGCGCCGTCATGAACATGGCGACCGAGGTTGATCGAACCCAGATTGCACACTGCCGTTTCACCTTCGCTGGTCACTTCAAGAATTTCCGTACACAGATTCGAAAGATGAATCACGTTTTCAGCGCGTGCAGTCTGATTGCCGGTGCGATTGCACTTGTCCTTGAACGTCATCCAGCCGTTGCCTGTCTGTGCAAGCGTTCGCATCATGCGCGCATACAGGTCACGCGCACGTACTGTTTTTTTGGCAATGCCCTGCGCTTCTGCTTGCACATAAGCTGTCTCAAATGCGTCGCCCCATAAGTCAGGCAATTGCGGCACATCGCGCGGATCGAACAGCGACCACGCTTCATCTGCTTCCACTCGGCGCATGAACAGATCACAAATCCAGTTTGCAAGATTGATGTGATGAGTTCGTCGCCCTTCATCACCCGTGTTATCGCGTAACTCCAGAAAGCCCTCAATATCTGCATGCCAAGGTTCGAGATACACACAGGCAGCACCTTTGCGTTTGCCGCCCTGATTAACGGCAGCAACGGATGAATCCAGTGTTTTCAACCAGGGAATAATTCCATTCGATAAACCATTCGTGGCGCGAATCAGCGAGCCTTCGGAACGCACCCGATGCCATGCGACACCAATGCCGCCAGAAAACTTCGACAGCAGTGCGATATCTTTGTAACGGTCATAGATCGATTCCAGTGAATCGGCTGGCGAGTCGAGCAGAAAACAGCTAGAGAGTTGTTCATGGCGAGTGCCCGCATTGAACAGTGTCGGT
>DATAHE010000432.1:0-6303 GCA_036263355.1 Steroidobacteraceae bacterium
TCAAAACGACTGCTTGGTAATCACCTGCAATTGTAGCTTGCGTGCAGTGCCCGTTGCATTCAATGGATAAGCAGCATTGAAGTGAAATACTTCTCCCTTGCTGGAGCGAATGCTGCCAAGGCGCAAACCAATACCGACATCTGCCAGTGTGTGGTCGCCATCCAGATTAATGCCATCGCTCCCGCCACCGATATGCCCTATATCCACAAACGCAGCGGCACCGACGGTCAACAAACGTAATATCTGCCACTTGGTGTAGAAACGTTGTTCGACATTCAACACCTCACGATGCGTGCCGCTACGATAATGCAATGGATAGCCACGCATCCCACCATTGCCCAATGCACCTGTACCATCATCATCACCCAGATACAGTGGCAGTGAAGGGTCGAGATGCAGTCCATAATCCAATGTCAGCTTTGCGGTAAACATGCTATACGGTCGGGGCCTTAGATCGTAACGCAGCGTTGCAGTCAGCAATGAATTTCGGAATGAACCCTGGCTATAGATGCCATTTAACACCACGCTGCCAAACAGGCTTTGGTATTCGCCCATGTGTTTGGCATCTTGATAGGTGAGCTGCACCAGTTCGGATTGTATGTCCGATCCAAACGCAGGCGCGGATAAACCCACTTGTAGATATAGTGCGCGCCCGTAGTACACATCTTCTGTGCGGCCAATCTGATCGCGATTGCGCGTTACTTCGTAACGATCTTCGAGCCACTGTGTGCCTATCCACGGATAGGAGAGATGTTGATCCTCTGGTAACTGCGTAGTGAGCTCGGGCAGTGCTTGATAGTGTCGATGATCGACGTTGTAGCCAACGAACCAGCGTTGCACCCAGTTGTCCTGCAAACCAGTAGACCATCCCAGCTGGCCACCATAGTTTTCATGAGTGCTCTGGAATTGATCCACAATCTCTGACATTTGATATCGCTTGTCGATGCGCTTTTCTTTCAGACCAAAGACCGTGCCTGACCAGCGTGTATCTAGTGAGAAGAACGGATGCGTGATGTTAAGGTTCTGTGTGCCGCCGTCAGTGGCGTGAACATACGTTGCATCCAGCTGCCAGCGTGAGCTGAAGAGATTCGGATCGCCGTATGAAATACCTTCTTCGGTACGATCCACCGTGTGATCGGTTTGTAACGACAAAGATTTGCCAAGACCGAGCAAGTTACCTTCTGCCAACTGCACGCCGTTGTGATTGGTGCCACCACTCCGACCATATGAGACGCCGGGATTGAACGTCCATACATCGTGCACACGTACCAGCACATCGACCGTGTTGTCATCGGTGTGATATTGCACCGGTGTGATGTCGGCTTCGTTCAGATAATTATGTTTGCGCAGATTACGTGCTGATTCATCGAGTTCGTGACGATTGTAAACGTCACCTTTTTTGAACAGCAGCTGAGTGAGGATGGTTCTGTTTCTGGTTTTAATATGCAGTGCATTCGCCGCGCGATACAGCACCCCGTTTTCCTTGGGGTCGTTCGGATCAAACACATTGTCGACTTCGACGATGATCAATCCAATACGAGCGCCTGCCTGTTGCAGCTTGCGATCATTCAGCTCGACCCCGCTGGATTCTTTGTTTGATGCAGGCGCGTCTTCGGCGAAAGCACTGTGCACAGCGGCTTGCAATAACAAGACTGTGATCCACTTAACCTGCTTGATGGCGCGTCCAATGTGCATTTGCATTATTTCAAAGGTTCTTCTCTATATCGGCCAAAGATTTGCTGACTTAATGTCATTCGATGTCAGGGCGTACCGTCGCATTCGACCATTTACGTTCGATACTTGTGCATGGGTACGTGACGCTGCGCAGATTCATAGCACATTCATTGCCCGCTAGTATGTAAACGCTGCGCTATATATTTACGAAAAAGCAGCATTTTCCCGATAAAAATGAATATTGGCCGTCGTTGGCACACGACTTGCTTCGTGTAGGAAAAGAGGCAGGTAACTGCTTTCTTTCGATCCATAGCAGGATCTTCGGCAATGCCGCCGTTCGTGAAACGCATTTGCGTTTTCGACGGCGGCTTTTTTTTGCGTGTTCGATTGATGCAACGAACGCATCGGTCAACCAGTGTTAACGATGACGCAGGAGTAAACATGATTTCTTTTTCAGGCCGGCAAGAAGTTGCTTTCGCAACATTCAACTCGATTCGGCGCAATGTCTTGATTTTGATTTCCGCTTCAGTGGCGCTGACGTGTGTGGGCGTTACGAGTGCCGCATACGCCAAGCCACTGAAGCTTGAGAAAGAACAAATCAAGCTGGGCTTTATCAAGCTGACTGATATGGCGCCACTGGCCATTGCCTATGAAAAAGGGTACTTCGACGACGAAGGTTTGTACGTCACGCTCGAAGCGCAATCCAACTGGAAGATCGTGCTGGATCGAGTAATTAGCGGTGAGCTGGACGGTTCGCACATGCTTGCCGGTCAGCCTCTTGCTTCGACCATTGGCTATGGCACCAAGGCAGAGATCATTACGCCAATCAGCATGGATCTGAATGGCAATGCGGTTACAGTTTCAAATGATGTATGGAAGATGATGCAACCGAATCTGGCAAAAGATGCATCGGGCAAGATCGCGCATCCTATTAAGGCGGATGCATTGAAGCCCGTCATTGATTCGATGAAGGCCAGTGGCAAGTCATTCAAGATGGCGATGGTATTTCCTGTCTCCACTCACAACTATGAATTGCGTTACTGGCTGGCAGCAGGTGGCTTGAATCCCGGCTTCTATTCACCTTCCGATGTGTCGGGACAGATCAAGGCGGATGTATTGTTATCAGTGACACCTCCACCACAAATGCCCGCAACGCTGGAGGCGGGCACCATCAATGGTTACTGCGTCGGTGAACCCTGGAATCAGCAGGCAATTGCAAAAGGTGTCGGCGTTCCGGTAGTGACTGATTACGAGATTTGGAAGAACAATCCTGAAAAAGTATTTGGTGTTACCAAGGCGTGGGCAGAAAAAAATCCCAACACATTGCTTGCACTGACGAAGGCATTGATTCGCGCCAATATGTGGCTGGATGCAAACAATGGTGCCAATCGCAAGGAAGCTGCAGCCATTCTGTCACGAGCTGAATATGTTGGTGCCGATGTCAACGTGATCGCCAACAGCATGACGGGCACGTTTGAGTTTGGTAAAGGCGACAAGCGTTCGTTTCCTGACTTCAATGTGTTCTTTCGTTACTACGCAACCTATCCCTATTACAGCGACGCTATCTGGTACCTGACGCAGATGCGTCGCTGGGGACAAATCCCTGAAGCCAAAACAGATGAATGGTATGCGAACACTGCAAAGCAGGTTTATCGCTCTGACATTTACTTGAAAGCAGCACAACTATTGATTGATGAAGGCAAGGCAAAGAAAGAGGATTTCCCCTTCGGCACCGATGGATACAAAACGCCTGCAAAAGATTTCATCGACGGAATCGAGTATGACGGACACAAGCCAAATGACTATCTCAACAAGTTCGCCATTGGCTTGAAAGGTACGCAGAAAGTCGAGAACGGCGCCATCAAGTAAGTTGGCTCCAACAGTCATGTTAAACGAGGAATCTTCCATGCCGGCATCTGCGGTTACTAAATCTATCCCCAGCGTTGAAGTGAGTGACGGTGTTACTGTTGCGCCCGCTGTCATCAACAAGCCTGTCAAAGCATCCGCTACTTCAGCTCAAACATTTGAGAAAGTTTATGGTGTGTTGAATGTTGCCGGTCTGGGATTCCTCGTGCCATTGTTGCGTATTGCTCGCGGTGAAAATACCAGCACGCAGTTGAAGCAGTTCTGGAAACTTGCTGGTGTGCCGGTGGTGGCAATGCTGGTATTTATGCTGGCGTGGAGTCAGATGTCATCGCGCATCGTCACCAGCCTGGGGCAGATTCCCGGACCCAGTGCAGTGTGGCACCAGGTCGGCGTATTGTGGGCTGATCACAACGCAGAGCGTGCCAAGCGCGATGCGTTTTATGAACGTCAGGAAAAGCGCAATGCCGACAAACTGGCCGCCGATCCACAGGCAGAGATCAGCAAGATCAAGTACACGGGTAAGCCAACATACTTTGATCAGATTGTTACCAGTCTGAAGACGGTGTTCACCGGGTTCGTGCTGGCAAGCATGGTGGCGATTCCGCTGGGTATTCTCTGCGGACTCAGCAGCACGATGAATGCCGCCATCAATCCATTCATCCAGATATTCAAGCCAGTATCACCACTGGCATGGCTGCCCATCGTCACGATGGTAGTCAGCGCTCTCTACGTAACGAATGACCCGATGTTTGAAAAGTCATTCATTACATCGGCCATTACGGTTGCACTGTGTTCACTGTGGCCCACGCTGATCAATACAGCATTGGGTGTTGCCTCGATCGATAAGGACTTGTTGAATGTTGCCAAGGTACTGCAGCTGAAGTGGTCGACCAAATTGTTCAAGCTGGTCATCCCTTCCTCACTTCCGCTGATCTTTACCGGTCTGCGCCTGTCACTGGGCGTGGGCTGGATGGTGCTGATCGCGGCGGAGATGCTTGCACAGAATCCTGGTCTTGGAAAATTTGTGTGGGATGAATTCCAGAATGGCAGTTCCGATTCACTTAGTCGCTTGATGGTGGCGGTGTTCACCATTGGCATCATCGGCTTCCTGCTGGATCGCGTGATGTTCACGATTCAGACGCTGGTTGATTTCAGTGGCCGCCGCTAGCGGAGTTAAACCATGATCTATCTAACCTCTTCTCGGTGGTCGATCAATCGGTTGTCTGATTTCGAAACCGCCGTGAATACAGTCCCTGTAGGCTCGGCAAAAACATCCTTGTTTTTGACGTTTCTTCATCAGACAAGCCAACTGATCTCCTGTAGTTGGATGTTGGAGATATAAATGCCGATTCTTGAACTGAAAAATCTTTGTAAGAGCTACACGGCAGAAGGCCGCGTGACGGAAGTTCTGCACAACGTCAACCTGAGTATTGAAGAAGGTGAGTTTGTTGCCATTGTTGGTTTTAGTGGCAGCGGCAAGACCACGCTGATCAATTCCATCGCTGGTCTGGTAACGCCAGATAATGGTGAGGTGCTGATGCATGGCAAGCCGGTCACCAATGCAGGTCCTGATCGTGGGCTGGTATTTCAAAGCTATTCGTTGTTTCCTTGGTTGACGGTGCGCGGCAATGTGTTGCTTGCAGTGCAGGCGGTGCATCCACAATGGAGCAAGCGTGAACAACGCGAGCATGTTGACAAGTACATCAACATGGTTGGCTTGTCGCATGCGGCCGAGCGCCGTCCTGCAGAGTTGTCCGGTGGCATGCGGCAACGTGTGGCAGTGGCGCGTGCGCTGGCGATGAACCCTGAAGTATTGTTGCTGGATGAGCCACTCTCTGCACTGGATGCACTGACGCGTGGCAAGTTGCAGGATGAGATTGAAAGTATCTGGAGTCAGCAGCGCAAGACCGTAGTGCTGGTAACCAACGATGTCGACGAAGCATTGTTGCTCGCAGATCGCATTATTCCTTTGACGGTTGCGCCGCGCGCCACACTGGGTCGCGAATTCAAGGTCACACTTGATCGGCCCCGTGATCGTACGACGGTTAATCACAATGAAGCCTATAAACAATTGCGCGCAGAGATCACGCAATATCTATTGCAGATGGGCGAGCAGCGCAATGCCGATACGGTTGAACGCATTGCACCAGTCGTAGTGCCAATCACATCCGCAGATCGTGTTCCCGGTACGGTTCGTAAAGAGTTACAACCAAAACCAGCTCAGGATGCCAGCAAGTATGTGGAGTTTTACGATGTCACCAAGATCTATCCCACACCTAAAGGTCCGCTCACCGTTGTTGACAAGTTCTCGCTCAACATGCGCAAGGGCGAATTCATTTCGCTGATTGGGCACTCAGGTTGTGGCAAGTCCACGGTACTGTCGATGGTTGCGGGATTGAACGACATCAGCGAAGGCGCGATTGTTCTCGATAACCGCGAAGTGCATAGCGCAGGCCCGGATCGTGGCGTGGTGTTTCAATCGCCCAATCTTCTGCCATGGTTGTCTGCGCGTGAGAACGTTGCACTGGGTGTGGAGAAGGTGTATCCACATGCCAGCAACGCTGAGCGTCGCGAAGTCACTGAGTACTATTTAAGTCGCGTGGGTCTTGCTGATTCCATGGACAAGAAAGCCAGCGACATGTCCAATGGCATGCGGCAGCGTGTCGGCCTCGCACGAGCGTTTGCACTCTCGCCCAAGTTGTTACTACTGGATGAACCTTTCGGCATGCTCGACGCGTTAACGCGATGGGAGTTGCAGGAAGT
>DATAHE010000433.1:0-3270 GCA_036263355.1 Steroidobacteraceae bacterium
AATTAGCACCGGAACCGAATGCATGCATCAGCCACATATGTACTGCTCCTGGCAGTGGTTGTGGGTTGACGCTGCCCCAGTTCACCTGCCCCGGCTGTAGCTCCATCACTCCTGAGTATCCATTCAGGTTGTGAGCAAAAGAATGCATAAATCCCAACATCGCACTATCGCCCAATCGAAACCCAGATGGCCCGCTCTCACTAAGTAGTTCCCCATGAACCGGATATACAGTCCAGGTCGTAATGTCGACGTCATTGCGCGTCAATGCTGGGTTCACATCGCGATGCATTCCCATATGGTTAGTCGTCACCCATTGGTGACGACTGTACTGCCGCAGTGTTGTTGCCTGTTCGCGGATATAGTCTGCGGCTTCATCCGCAAACCAGCGTTCGAAATCCAGCAAGGCGTGTGGGTTAGGTGGAGCCAGTAGTTCCTGGTTATTGGGAATACGTACTTGCTTGAAGTTCTGATAAAGCTGTGACCAGAAGCTATTACCCCAATCACGATTCAGCGTTTCGATCGTTCCATATTTTTTCTTTAGCCAATTTTGAAATTTGGCGCGACTGAAATCGTCATATGAAAATTGACGACCATAGTGACTCAACTCGTTGTCGATCTGCCAACCCACCACTGCTGGATGATGACCAAAGCGTTGTGCAAGCTGCGTATTGATCTTCGCGACATACTGTCGATACAAAGACGAGCTCCAGTTAGCATGCGTACGAGTGCCATGCTCCATGCGACGTCCTTCCGCATCTACCATCAGAATTTCTGGATATTTTTCACTCAGCCATACCGGCGGTGTTGCACTGGGCGTACATAACACCACCTTTAATCCGGCCTTCGCAGCAAGGTTCACCGCGCGCTCCAACCAATCCAGTGTGTAATGACCTTCCTCTGGTTCATACAGTGCCCAGGCAAACTCCCCCATATGTACAAACTCAAGCCCCAGCTTTCGCATGTTGGCAAAGTCGCGCGTCCACTGCTCCTCGGGCCATGCCTCAGGATAGTAATAAACACCAATCGTCATCATTTCCGACGCAGGAAAATAGTTATCCGAAGCATGACTGACTGAAGTAGCTGGGTCACTCGACTTTTCAATCGTCGCACCGTACGCACTCGTAAGCATCAATACACCGAGAATGCTTACTAATGTCTGTTTGTATTTGTTTCGCATAGAACCGATCCAAGTTGTATTGAATTATCGAAGGTACAGAGCAACACAGGAGTTATAGCACTCGCAGTACCAAGACCAGTTGGTCACTGCCCGATGTTACTTCGAACGCTTTGCTACAAACTCTTCATTCGCAAAGCCTGCGACGTCACGCTTGAAGGCAATCTCGTCGGCAGAAACAATAGTGCCGACATAAGTGATGCGCAGTGTCTGACCTTGATAGGGCATGTTTTCAACAAAGGTAATCTTGTTACCATCGACCTTACCGTCTTCAATGACAACATCAGCATTGGCTGACTTGGCTTTGCCGGTCAATTGCGAATCTTTAACAGCGAAGGTGTAAGTGTAATTCTGAACACCGACTGCGGTGTCAAAGGAACTGGTAAAGGTACCCGATATATCCGGCGTTGCTGCAAACGCAAATAAAGGCAATGCGAGTGCTGCTGCGAATGAAACAAGCTTTTGAAAAAATCTGCGATTACTCATATGGATTCCCCTGTTCAAATTTCGTTCCGGTCAATTTTTGATATGGCCGTTATGGCTGGACACGGAATGCTAGCGCATGTTGAAGCTTCGTGCATTCCTTCGACGACATTTCATTCACCGATGGACGTCCCGCTTGCGATAGTTGTCACATGCCCGCACGATAGACAGCACAATCGTGCTTCTGCCAATGCACCCAGCGCGTGTGGAGAATCTGGATTTTCGCGCATGACCGTAACGATTCAACGGCTTATAAAAATGGGCGTTACCAAACCGGGCTAGGACTGCACGGGATGCCTCCATTTTCTCTTGTCCCCAGCTTCGCTATCTAATGGTGTCTGCAAGTGAGGTTGTGGCAGTCAGTCAAGCACATCAATGGTGAATGGAATCAAATTTACGTAAGCGTGCCAGCGTACCGACGGGTAAAACGCGGTGTGTGATGATCAATTCATACCTCATGGATCACGCGTCGCTTATAGGAGTAAACGATGAATGCACTTTGGCGCGATCTTGCTTGTATCAAACACTTAAGAACAGTAGCAGCTGATCTTGACCCACATTCATCACATTACTTACTAATTTAGACCCGGAGAATTTCATGTTTATTCAACCTAGAAAGTTACTACTTGCCACCAGTATTGCATTGGCGTTATCTGCAGTAAGCAGTGTCGCTGGTGCCGATACAGTTTCACAGGATATTACCAATGCGAGACAGGAAACCCAGATCTGGACTACCTACGCATTAAGTCCTTACTTGCGTGCCAATGACATCAAGGTGTCGGTACACGATGGCAAGGCCACGCTGAGTGGCAAAGTAGAAGAAGACGTCAATAAGGACCTTGCCAAGCAAATAGCGCTTGGCGTCGACGGCATCAAAGACGTTGATAACCAGATTGTGGTGGAAGCTGGCTATGTTCCTGCACGACGTTCATCCACACGCAGCTATGGCGAAATTATCGATGATGCATCGATTACTGCAGCAGTTAAATCTAAATTGTTGTGGGGCAAAGATACCAATGGCCTGTCAACGATGGTGGATACCAAGAACGGCAAAGTGACATTGCAAGGCACTGCCGACAACTTGAGTTCGAAGCAGCTTGCCAGTCGCATGGCGATGAACACACGCGGTGTAACTGCGGTTGATAATCAACTGGTCGTCAAAGAAAACAAGACCGCGATGACTTCGAAGAAAGAGACACGCAATGAAGCCGGCACCGACATTTCGGATAGCTGGATCACCACGAAAGTGAAATCCACTTATATGTATTCCAGCAATGTGGATAGCTCTGACATCAAGGTCGTTACCAACGCGGGTATTGTGACATTAAGCGGCAAGGTCGATAGCGGCGCAGAACGTGCACTGGCCATTGAACTCGCCAAGAATGTACGCGGTGTCCGCAATGTGCAGTCCAAAGAACTGGTGCTGTAAGCCATAACCGATGCCGCGCAGTTCTTTAACAGGAGCTGCGCGGCATTTTCTTTTGCGGCGCTCACTCGCGATTACGCATTCACCGCATGCCGTGGAATGCCAGCAACAGTATGAAGCAGCCGGTCACTTTCCTTTTTGACGACGCTGTAGCATTCGCAACTCAGTGCTTCCAGTCTGGATCGAT
>DATAHE010000434.1:0-6534 GCA_036263355.1 Steroidobacteraceae bacterium
GTTGTTTGCTGTGGTCATCGCTGCGTTTTCTTCAGGCAAGGCGCCGGTGTTGCCAGGCACGGCTGCATTGCTGATAGCTCCTCAAGGAGAACTTGTTGAGCAGTTAAGTGAGGGGCCGCTCGATCAGGCCGTCGCTGAAGCCATGGGGCAACGCTCTGCAGAAACGCGCGTACGCGATGTGGTCGATGCCATTCATCACGCAAAGAGCGATTCACACATCAAAGCACTGGTCATGCGTCTTGATGAGATGTCTGGTGCTGGTATCGCCAAGCTCGAAGAAGTGGCGGATGCAGTTCGCGACTTTAAACAAAGCGGCAAGCAGGTAATTGCTTACGGCCAGTACTACGACCAACAACAGTATTATCTGGCTGCGCAGGCCGATCAGATTTATCTCGACCCACATGGAGTCGTGTTGATTGATGGCTTCGCGCATTACCGTCAATACTACAAAGACGCAATCGAAAAGCTGGGTATCAACGTCAATGTATTCAAGGCGGGCAAGTTCAAATCATTTGCCGAACAGTACACACGCAATGACATGTCCGCTGAAGATCGTGAAGCGACTGTGCTGTGGCTAAAGTCGGTGTGGGGCAGTTATCAGGAGAATGTCACCAAGGCGCGTGGTCTGGAAGCGAATGCGATCAGCGACTATGTGGAACAACTCTATCCTGCTTTGCAGGCGACACAGGGCGACTTCGCCAAACTTGCCGTTCAGCGACGTCTGGTCACTGATCTTAAGACACAGGCGGATGTCGATGCGCAACTGCGTGACCTCGTGGGTGAAGACGACGACACGCACGTTTATAACCAGATTGATGTCAGTGATTATTTGAAGGTCACACAAGCGCAACGTCTGTTGCAACGTCACAGCCGTAACAAGATTGGGGTTGTAGTTGCTGAAGGTGAGATCGTCGACGGCAAGCGCACTGCAGGCACAGTGGGTGGCGACTCGATGGTGGAACTGCTGCGCGATGCACGCTTTGATGACGACATCAAAGCGGTGGTCCTGCGTATCAATAGTCCTGGCGGCAGTGTGATGGCTTCTGAACTGATCCGCCGCGAAGTAGACGAGTTGAAGAAAGCCGGCAAGCCGGTGATTGCCTCAATGAGCAGTGTGGCTGCATCGGGCGGCTACTACATCGCAATGGATGCAGATGAAATCTGGTCGAATCCCGTGACCATCACTGGTTCCATTGGCGTGTTCGCGATTGTTCCCACCTTTGATCGGACGCTGGGAAAATTGGGCATCTCGACCGATGGTGTGGGAACAACTTCACTTGCTGGTGCAATGCAACTGGATCGTCCACTGGGGGATAACGTGAAAAAGATCCTGCAGTTGTCTGTTGAGCATGAATACGCACAGTTTGTCGATCATGTTGCTCAGAGTCGTAATAAGCCCTTCGATGAAATCGACAATATTGCACAGGGTCGCGTGTGGGCTGCGCCACAGGCGCTTGATCGCGGCCTGGTAGACAAGCTTGGTTTATTGCAGGATGCGGTGAAAGCAGCCGCACAACGCGCCAAGCTGGGCAACGACTATCAATTAGATTACATCGAAGCAAATTTGTCCTGGCGTCAGGAACTGGCCCAACAGATCAGCACTTATGCTTCGCGCATCGCAAAGTCACTGGCGCCTGATATGTCCTTGATGCGTGTGATGCCAGAGCGTTTGACTTCTGTGCAAAAGGAAATGAATCGCTTGTCGCGTTACGCCAGCAAGCCGCAGGCGGTTTACTACTGTGGTTGTGAAGTGGAGTAATGCTGCAAAACCTTATGTCACGGCGTCTTGATGATGAGGATGATGACGAAAACGGACAATCATTGCGATTGGACAAATGGTTGTGGTACGCCCGCTTCTTTAAAAGTCGGGCGCAGGCCACAGACGCGGTTGCGGGTGGTCTGGTGCACGTTAACGATGAGCGCGTTAAGCCATCACGTGATGTAAAGATCGGTGATCGTCTTTACATCACTCGCTCCGAATCACGCATGGAAGTGACTGTGGTGGGTATTCCACAACGCCGAGGACCTGCGACCGAAGCACAGCAGTGCTACGAAGAGTCTGTAGAAAGCATGCAGCGTCGGGTTCAGCGACGCGAACAGGCACGCTTTGCACCGCCAGCGCCGATGGGCCGACCCGACAAACATGCACGCAAGGCGCTGCGAGGACTTAAAGGCTATTAACGCATCAGCGTTGCAATAGCCAGATATTGCTATGGGGCGAGTAGCCCTGCATCAGCAGATGTTTTCCATCCCGCGAAGGTATTGCCCAGCCATCCTTGGTATCTATTTCGCTACGTAACACGCGATATTTTCCGTACATATCGATGTGTAGCAGCTGCAGTAGTTCACCGTTGATGTCATAGGTCGACGAATAGAAACCCGAACCGGTCGAGTTCCACACCAGGGTCCGCAGGGCGGATCGATGTGTCACGCGGATGTGTTTGATGGTAGTAGGTGAAGCGAGATCAACGACAGCAATATCGTGCGGATCAGTCGCTTCATCAATATATGCAAGGTGTGTTCCGTCTGGCGAGATGTCCCAGTCATAAAACGAAATGCCTGGTATCCAAGAGACTCGCAGTAGCTCTTTGCGCTCAAGCGTGTCCGGGTTAAAGTCAATAAAGATACGCTGATCTTTATCATGTTCCTCCAGTACGCATCGCGGTGCCGAAGTTGCACAATGCAGCATCCAGTAGAAATCATTTTTTGTTGCGATCATTGATGGTTCGCTGCCGTCTGCTTCGGCTTTCATCAGTGATATGGCCATTTCACGCGTATGCGACTCAGTGTCGAATGTGAAATAGAGCAGCGAGCGTTCGTTGGCAGTAATCACCGGCAATACATTCTCAAACCGATTCGCGATCAGGGTTTGTGCTTCATCTGAATCGATATTCTGCCTGTAGATGCCACGGTGACCATTACGGCCCGACGTAAACAACACAGTGCGATTGTCTTGGAGCCAGGCGGCAGGCTGGTTGCTATTACTGACATGAGTCAGGTTGCGAATGCCGGAAATTGAACTGCCATCTTTTGCCAGATCAGCAACATAGCTGTCCGATCTGTTCTTGCTGTTAATAATAGTGACGTGGTTGCCGTCGGCCGTGGTGCTGATATCGCTTGCGAAGTAGTCAGGCCAGTCAATGAGTACTTCAGGGTCGCGAAGTGCCGCGCGATTCAACTGTACCGAAATGCTGACCAACTGTGTGCGCCTATCATTGTCGGTGGGCATCATTGATATCATCAGTTCGTTGTCCTTAACAAGACAGAAGCTTTCTACCGCTTTGCCGGTCTGGTGCAGTACCGTGGTCTGGCCATCGCTGATTCGATGAGACTCAAATACGGAGTTCAATCCACCGGCATCGATCCGCAATGCAACCAGATACTTTCCATCACGTGAGAATTGCGGTTGCAAATAATATCGATTGTTGTCGGCGGCTTTGGCGAACAGGCGAGGCAATGAGCCATCGGTATTGGCCAGCCAGAGCTCGTCGCTCTCTTTGACGAAGGCAACTGTCTTGCCATCTGGTGAGGCGCTGGGCAGATGCGCGTCATGAAACAAGAGTTCAAGCTGCGAGGTTAAGGTGGATACTTTCCAGATATCAATTTCTCCAGTGTCCGTTTTTGCACCTGTTACAAGCAAGCTCATGCTGTTAGGAAACCAGCTAAGTTGACCCGGTAGCACGCCGTCGGGAAACGCAATCGAGCGGCGATCAATGATTCTTAAATCGCTGAGATAAAGACTGCCGTTATCGGTAAAGGCGATGGCTTTACCATCCGGCGATATCGCCGCGTGCCGGATCGGCAGCTCTGCCGAGTTTGTGGTGATTTGTTTCACCGTGAACTTGGGAGTTTTGCGCCCATAAAGCAGAAGCACCGTAAGCCCCAGCAAGAGAGCAGCGCTGACAATGACGGTGGCGATCTTCAGCAGGCGCGTTGTTCGCGGTGATTTTTCCGGCGCGCTGACCCGGCCTGTCTCAGTAAAGTTATTTTGGAAACCTTTTTCCGGGGTCGCTTTGACCTCCACGTTGCCGGTAAAGCGATAGCCCTGATTACGAATCGTCTCGATGTAGCGATAGGGCGGGTCATCACCCAAGGTTTGTCTGAGAAGCGAAATATTTCGCAGGAGGCCGCTTTGCTCAATCACCATGTTCGGCCAGAGGGACTGCAGCAATTCATCTTTGGAAACGACCTTGTCGCGCCGCTCAATCAGAAACAGCAGCAAGTCGTAAAGTTTTGGTTCAAGCTTGATTTCTTCGTCGCCGCAATAAAGTTTCCAGTGTGCAGGAATCACGCGAAACTGACCAAACTGGTATTCGATTATCTTGCCAGCTTGCGAGTTATCAGTCCCTGGATTGGAATTCTCAGCGGTCATAGTTTGCGAATGGCGTCGAAGAAATCAGGAAATCGCATCAGAGGTACCTCATTCCTCTTGAACAATTCGCGCATATCCTTAATTATGGGCGACGCCTTTGTGAATTTGAGATGGGATTGAGTCATGCCATTTTACGAATACGAATGCAGCAGCTGCAAATTTTATGTTGAAGCCTTGCAGAAGATATCCGACCCGCCGATGGTGAAGTGCCCGAGTTGTGGCAAGGAAACCATGCAACGCCTGGTGTCCGCACCTAACTTTCGCTTGAAAGGTGGTGGCTGGTACGAAACTGACTTCAAGTCAGATAAGGAAGCCAAGCGCAACATCGCCGGTGCCGAAGACAAACCTGTTGAAAGTAAGGACGGTGAGGAGTCGAAGCCAGTCAAGAAGCCGCGCAAGGTTGTCAGCCCAAGCAAGAAGGGTGGCAAGGCCTCTGGGAAAGTTGCCAGCAAGCCATCCGCCAAGACACGCAGCAAAAAGGCCAAGAAGTCACCCGGAAAGAGCAGCGGCAAGCCCAAAGCCAAAGTAGTGAAGAAAGCTGCAGTGAAGAAGGCGGCCAAGAAAAAGGCCGCCAAAAAGAAATAGATTCTCGTCATAGCGCGGTCTACCGCCGCGCTCGTCTACGCCCGAAGTTCGTTGGGCGTTTAGACAAGCCAATGCCTCCAGAAAACTATCCGTTTCGGCATGGCCAAGGTAATATTCCCGCTCTTTAGAAAAGCCCATACCGGGCCAGTTTTACCAAGAGTTTTGCATGCGAAGTCATTATTGTGGTCAGGTGAACGAATCACTGATCGGTCAGGAAGTGTCTGTGGCTGGCTGGGTTCACCGTCGTCGTGATCACGGTGGCGTGATCTTTATTGATCTGCGTGATCGCGAAGGCTTGTTGCAGCTGGTGTTCGATCCCGACCGCAAGGATTGTTTTGCCAATGCCGAGCGTCTGCGCAGCGAATACTGCATTCAAGTGAAGGGCAAGGTACGTGCTCGTCCTGCGGGCACCGCGAATACGAATCTGGCTTCCGGTCAGGTAGAGCTGCTGGTCACCGATCTCAATATTCTCAATCGTTCCGAAACACCGCCGTTCCATCACGATGAAGATGCCAACGAAGAAATTCGTTTGAAGTATCGCTACCTCGATCTGCGTCGCGAAGAAATGCAACATCGTTTGCGTTTGCGTCATCGCGTCACGCAAGCCATGCGGGTGTGGATGGATGCCAATGGCTTCCTCGATATGGAAACGCCGATGCTCACCAACTCCACGCCGGGTGGTGCGCGCGAGTTCCTGGTGCCCAGTCGCGTGCATGCAGGGCACTTCTTTGCGTTGCCGCAATCACCGCAGGTGTTCAAGCAGTTACTGATGGTGGCAGGTTTTGATCGTTACTATCAGATCGTGCGTTGCTTCCGCGACGAAGCACAGCGTGCTGATCGCCAACCCGAATTTACCCAGCTCGATATCGAGACTTCCTTCCTCACCGAACAGCAGATCACTGATCTGATGGAAGACTTGATCCGCGATCTGTTCAAGAAAGTAATGAATGTCGATTTTCCGAACCCGCTGCCACGAATGACCTATGCCGAAGCAATGAAGCGCTACGGTTCGGATAAACCAGACTTGCGAATTGATCTTGAATTCAAGGATGTTGCTGATCTGGTGAAGGATTGCGAATTCAAAGTGTTTGCCGGTCCTGCACAAAATCCCAAAGGTCGTGTGGTTGCATTGAATGTGCCCGGTGGCGGAACAAAACTTTCACGTAAAGAAATCGATGATTACACCGTGTACGTCGGTCGCTTTGGTGCGAAGGGCCTTGCTTACGTCAAGGTCAATGAAATCGCGAAGGGCCGTGATGGCTTGCAATCACCCATTCTGAAGTTCTTAAGCGATGCGGCAGTTGCGGGTATTCTGGACCGCACTGGTGCTAAAGATGGCGATTTGATTTTCTTCGGCGCAGATAATGCCAAAGTAGTGAACGATGCTATCGGTGCGCTGCGCTTGAAAGTAGGTCACGACATGGGGCTGGTCAAAGCAGGCTGGTCGCCATTGTGGGTGGTGGACTTCCCGATGTTTGAATGGGATGCTGACCGCAAGGTATGGAATGCACAGCATCATCCATTCACTGCGCCAAAGAATGATGACCCCGCTGCACTGAAAGCCGATCCCGAAAGCG